>DYEN01000366.1 GCA_020725705.1 Anaerolinea sp. | reverse complement strand
GCCCGGATAGCTTCCGGGGTCGCGCCTTGCTGCGCCATCTGGCACGCTTCCACCACCTGCCAGCCAAGCCCCATGCTGACCATCTGGCTGTCGATCACGGTCACACGGGCCGGGTCGGTCTGCTCGGCGGCGAGCTTGAAGATGCCGTAAATGCCGCTGAGCAGGGCCGGCGCAGTGATCGCTACGACGTGGTCGGCGTCTTGCAGGGCTTTGGCCAGCACGTCAACGGTCTGGCCCAGCGGTGGGGCTGCCGTGGTCGGCAGGTGCTGCGATGTGGCGAGACGCTGGTAGAAGGCCGGGCGCGTAAGCTGGACGCCGTCGTCGGCCAGGCTTTCCAACCCGAATTGCACATAGGTGGGCACGATCCGGATGTCATACTGCTGGACCCAATCCGCAGGGAGATCGCAAGTGCTGTCGGTCATGACCAGGATCTTCGCCATTACAGGTCCTCCTCGCGGGTGGGTAGCGCCTCGCAGACGATAATGCCCATCGCCTCCGGGCCGATAAGCGCGCCGAGGCTGGGGTTATACTGCACGACCGGAAACGCGTGATGGGGAAATTCCAGTGCCAGCCGCTCCAAGAGCAAGCGGGTTTGATCGGTGGGATGGGGCGTGTGCTGGACGATCACCAGGCGCTCGACATCCGAAAACTCGATCACGAACTCGACCAGACGGTCGATGGCCTGAGCGGGCGTGCGCACCTTTTCGATGGGGATCAGCTCACCGTCTTCGATCGTCAGCAGCGGCTTGACATCCAGCATCGATCCTAAGATGACCTGGGCCTCAGTCAGCAGGGCGTTGTAGCGAAGGTACTCGAGCGACTCGAGATAGAAGACCGAGTAGATGCGCGATACCATGCCGCGCACGGTGTGCACGATCTCGTCGAGGCCGGCACCGTTGGCTGCCGCGCGGGCGGCTTCCTCGGCCAGCATCGCCAGCCCAACCGAGGTAGTCATCGAGTCGATGACCTCGATCTCGCAGCGGCCCAGCAGCGTGCGTGTGGCTTGCTTGGCGTTTGCCCACAGATCGCTCAAGCCACGCGACAGGTGTATCGAGACAATCTGGTCGGTCTGCCGGTTGAGACGGGCATACAGCTCCGCGAACGCGCTGGGAGAGGGAGGGATGATCTGAACCGGGCCGCGATCGCGCGCCAGGGTGCGAAAGAACGTTTCGGTGTTAATGTCGATACCATCGCGGTATGACTGCGCGGACAAGCGAAGCGTTAGCGGGATAATCTCGATTTGGTAGCGATCGATAACGCCCGGATCGAGGAACTGCGCCGAACTGTCCGTAACGATCCGCACTCTCCCCACGACGGCCTCCGTGCCGGTTTGTCAGCGCCAGGTTATTCTGCGCCGAGAATGAGATGATAATGGGGCTGTCCCCCGAAGACAATCTCGAACTCAAGCGAGTCGTACTCTTTACTCAGAGCGGTGACCAAGGCTTCGACTTCGGCGCGGTCCATCCCGTTACCGTAGTACAGCGTGACCAGCTCGTGCTCATCGGCGCGCATATGTTCGAGCACGGTGCGGACGACCTGCTCGAGATCGTCGCCCGCTGCCGATAGGGCGCCGTCCACCAAGCCGATAAGCTGCCCCTCGCTGACCTCGACGCCGTTCAACTCGACACTGCGCGTGGCGGTCGTGATCTCGCCGGTCACGACATCATCTTTGGCCTGCTCCATGGCGCGGGCGGTTGTGGTCAGGTCGCCCTGCGGATCGTAGGGCAGCAGCGCGCTGATCCCCTGTGGCATGCTGCGCGTCGGCACGACAACGACATCCTGGTCCACCGCCAGCCGGGCGGCCTGCTCGGCTGCCAGGATAATATTCTTGTTGTTGGGCAGCACGATGACTTTGCGGGTCGGCACACGCTGGATCGCTTCAAGGATCTCCTGCGTGCTGGGGTTGTTGGTCTGCCCCCCCATGACCAGCTCGGCGGCGCCAAGCTGGCGAAATACCCGCGCCAATCCCTCGCCCGAGGCAACGGCCACAACACCGATATCGTCTTCTTCCAACTCAAAGGCGGGGACAGCCTCTTCCGGCGCCTCGCCGGGGTCCACACCGGCCGTCCGCTCGCGCAGGTAGTCCTGGTACTGCTCCTGCATGTTCTCGACCACAATGTCGCTGAGCGTGCCGAGGCTTACCGCATAGCTGAGAGGGATGCCCGGATCATGCACGTGGACGTGCACTTTGACCGCCTGGTCGTTGCCGACGACCAGCGTAGACCAGCCCATAGCGTCAATGGCCGAGCGGATCACCCCGACGTTGAGGTTGTGGCCCTTAATAATGAACTGCACATCGTAGCCATAGCCCAGTTCGTCTTCGGGGGCCAGCGCCGCCGCTAGGTCTTCTACTGCGACGGGAGCAGTCGCGGGGGCCTCGATTTGCCTGCCGCGCAGGCTCTGTGCCATCCCCTCAAGGATGTATACCAGGCCGCTGCCGCCGGAATCGACCACGCCCGCTTTCTGGAGTATGGGAAGCATCTCCGGGGTGCGGGCGAGGGCATCTTTGGCACGCTGGACAATGCGGTCCATCAGGTCGGCGATGTCGCGGTGGGTAGCGCATGCGGCTTCGGCTTCTTCAGCGGCTTCGCGGGCGACGGTCAGAATCGTGCCTTCGACCGGCTTGATGACGCCGCGATAGGCCGTATCCGACGCCTCGCGCAGGGCACGAGCCAGCAGCTCACTGTCGAATGTCGCGTGGTCACGCAGAGCGTGCGCGAAGCCCTGCCAGATCTGAGAGAGGATGGTACCGGAGTTGCCGCGCGACCCCATCATCGCGCCGTGGGCGATTTTGGCCGCGACCTGTCCGGCGTGGTTGCCATCGTAGGCGCTGGCTTCCTGGAGCGCGTTGCGCATAGTCATCAGCATATTGGTGCCCGTATCGCCATCCGGAACGGGGAAGACATTGAGCTGATTCACCTGCGCGTGGTGTTGATCGAGCCAGTCACGCCCGGCCTGCACCAGACGGCGGAGCATTTGCCCGTCAACTGCCAGCGTCTCTTTCGATGGACTTGGTTCGACTGTCATGAGCGGGATTGCACCTTCAACTGTCGCGGCTGACACGCAGCCCTTGCACGTGAACGTTAACCTGGCCGACCGGGACGCCGATGCTCTGCTCAACGGTATAGCGCACCGCGTTTATCAGGCTGGTGGCAACCGACGCGATGCGCGTGCCGTACTCGATGATGACATAAACGTCGATGATCACCTGTCCGTCTTCCTGGCGCACCTGAATGCCCCGGTTGGGGTCCCGCGTGATGCTCGCCGCGATATCCGAGGCGAGATTGGGCGACGCCATGCCGACGACACCGTAAGTTTGCAGGACAGCGTGACTCGCCAACGTCGCGATTGCGTTAGGCGAAATCTCGATCGTGCCGTGAGGCGTTTCGTTGATCGTCATTGCTTCCGTCTCGCGCATGTCCGGACGTGCAGGCGCCGCACAGTGGCAACACCCGCCGCGGTGGTCAAACGCAACAGATGCCACACGCCGTGTGTTGGTAACAACACCGGTGCGCCCGCGCAGTCGCGGTTTGGCCGGGCGGACCCTATTCTATCCGCCATCGCGGCTGATGACTAGGGCAGACCCCGCGTGCGAACACGCCGCCGGTGCCAATCTACCCTTGCATCCGGTCGCTGTGTATGGTAGCATGGCCGGGTCTATTTACGCAGATGTCCGAGGAACTTCTGATGGCCAAGTGCGAGATGTGCGGCAAGACGCCGCAGTTTGGACATAACGTCAGCCACTCGAACCGGCACACGAAGCGCCAGTTTCGGCCAAACATTCAGCGCGTCAAAGTGGTTGAGAACGGCCGTCTGGTGAGCAAGTACCTGTGCGCTCGCTGCATTCGCACCCTGAGCAAGGATGCGAAGATCGGCTGATTTCGCCTGCTTCGCCGCTTCAACACCACGCTATTCACAGAAGCCAGCCGTCGCTGGCTTTTTGTGTCCCTGGCGGCCGGTCAGGCCAGAGCGGCGGCACGCAGGGCATGCAGCGCGGCGGTTGATCCTTCCGGCGCGCCGAAGACGGACGTGCCGGCGACCAGCACATTGGCCCCGTGCGCGATCACCAGGGGAGCAGTGCGCTCGTCGATCCCGCCGTCGACTTCCAGATCGATCGCGCGCCCGGTGGCCTGAATGAGGTCGCGGATCTCACGCAGCTTAGGAAGCGTCTCCGGAATAAATGACTGCCCGCCAAAGCCGGGGTTGACCGTCATCGCCAGCACCATGTCGACGAAGGGCAGAATTTCCTTGATCGCGACCGCGGGCGTGTGGGGGTTCAGGACGACGCTGGGGCGCACCCCGGCCTGACGAATCTGCTGCACGACACGATGCAGATGCTGGGTGGCTTCGACGTGCACCGAGAGAAAGCTGGCGCCTGCGTCGGCAAATGCTTGAATGTGCTTTTCCGGCTCCACGATCATCAGATGCACATCCAGCGGCAAGGCCGTCACGCGCCGAACAGCCTCGACGATAAACGGCCCCATCGTAATGTTCGGGACGAAACGCCCGTCCATCACGTCGATGTGAATGTAATCGGCGCCTGCCGCTTCAACTTCCGCGATTTGCTCACCCAGCCGGGTGAAGTCGGCAGCGAGAATGGATGGCGCGAGCCGAATTGTCGGTGACATGCAGTCTCCTTGCAGTCCGATGCCCCGGAAGCACACGCGCCGGGGCTAGACACGCGAATCCGGACGAGTGCCGGGGTTCTGCTTCAATCGTCTTTGTCTTGTAGGCGACGATCCAGGATCTTCTTGAAGGGATCGGCGCCCGGCTGGACCAGCACCTCGCGGGTCCGGCCGCCGCTTTGTGCTTCACCCACGATGCCCAGTTCGTGCAGCAGATCCATGATTCGCGCCGCTCGTGGATAGCCCAGCCCCAGACGCCGCTGGATCAGCGAGGCAGACGCTTCCTGCTCGGCGATGACGAGTGCGATCGCCTCTTCGAGCATCGGGTCCGTCTCGGCCAGGACTTCGCGGCGCGTCAGGCCTCGCTCCCACGGGGCGAGTGGCTGCCGCTCGAGGCGCCCTTCGGCCAGCGCGCGCTCGTACCAGTGCGCCCAATACTCAACGACCCGGCTCACCTCTTCGTCCGACACATAGCAGCCCTGCACGCGGCGCGGGCCGGCGGCATCCGGTCCCAGGAAGAGCATATCGCCCCGTCCCATCAGGCTTTCGGCGCCGTTGTAGTCCAGAATCACACGCGAGTCTACCGACGACGCAACGGCGAACGAGATGCGCGCCGGGAAGTTCGCCTTGATCAGGCCGGTGATAACATCGACGCTGGGGCGCTGCGTGGCAACCATCAGGTGGATGCCCACGGCGCGTGCCATCTGTGCCAGGCGGGTGAGCGCGCGCTCGGTTTCGTCCGGGCGCTGCATCATCAGATCGCCGATCTCGTCGATGATGATCACGATGTACGGCAAGTGCTCGCTGTGCCGGCGTTTGCCAAGCGCGCGGTTGTAGATGTCGATGTTGCGCGCCGCCTCGGTTTCCAGCAGCTTGTAGCGGCGGTCCATCTCTCGAGTTGCCCAGCGCAGCACCTCGATGATCCGGTCAAGCTCGGTTTCGACCGGCCCAAGCAGGTGTGGCAGCCCGTTGAAGCGCGAAAGCTCGACCATCTTGGGATCGAGCAGCACAAGCTTAACGCGATCCGGCGGGTTATTGAGCGCGAAGGCTGTGGTCATCGCCGCCAACATGATCGACTTGCCCGAGCCGGTCGTGCCGGCAATGAGCAGATGCGGCATGGTGGCGAGATCGGCCACAAATGGCTCGCCGGACACGTCGCGGCCCAAGGGCAGGGCAAGCGGCCGGTTGCGCATGTGGTAGAACGCCTCGGATTCGAGCACCGGGCGCAGCGCGACCGTGCTCGGCTGGCGGTTGGGGACCTCGATCCCGACGTATGAGTGGCCGGGAACAGGCGCCTGGATGCGCAGGCGCTTGGCCGACAGTGCCAGCGCGAGATCCCCGTTCAGATTGGCGATCTGGCTGACCCGCACGCGGTTGAGGCTGATTTCCCCCTCGTCGTTGACGGATTCTGTATATGGTGAGACGGCGTACTGCGTGACCGTCGGACCGACCTTAACGTCGATCACGTCGACTTCGACGTCGAAGTCGAGCAGGGTGTTCTTGATGATGCGGGCGTTGGTGTTGACCTCTTCCTCGGTCGGCTTGTTCAGCTCGATGTCGCTCAGCAGATCGAGCGGGGGAAGATCAGGATCGCGCTCGGCGACCCTCTTTTTGTCCTGAAAGTCCGCCACCGTGAAATAGCGTTCGACGCGCGCTCCGGCGCCGTTCACCCCCCATGCGCCCGATCCGGGCCGGCCAGCCTGGTCGAGCGCGCGTGGCACAATCGACTCGCGCTCGCCCGGTTCGCCAGGCGCCACCAGGCTACGGCCGTTGGTGGCGCCGATCGACGCGCGAAGGTCCGTGATCAGCCGCTTGCGTTCGGCCTTGGACAATCCACGTCCGATGCCGTTGGGCGAGCGCGACCCCGACGGCCCGTTTTGCCCGGGGTTATTCTCATCGGGTGGCTTGATGGGCGCCGTCCAGCGCTCGGGTAGCGATGGAGACTCGGCCACGCCATTTTCGCGCGGGACAATCGACGGGCGGCTGTACGGGATGCGCGGGTTGTACGGTGCGTCGGGTGGGTCATCAGGGCGAGAGGCCGGCCCTTGCTCGCTAGGGGGCGGTTCTGGCGCAGCGTCCAATCGTTCAATCGCTGCACGGATCCATTCGCGCAGCCGCGCCACCGCGCTCAGCACGTGCCGGCTCCGGATGCCGGTTGCCAGAACTGCACCGGCGATAAGCAGCACGATGAAGATCGCCAACGCTGCCGTTCGGCCCAGGCTGAGACCAAGCTCGCTCAGCGCCCAACCCAGATAGCCCCCGCCGCCACCTTCGCTGGCGAGGACGCGCGGCTCGGGATCGTCGGCGGCCAGGTGCAGAAGCGCAAGAAACGCGCCAAACGCGATCTCGACCGCGACCAGGCGGACCCACCCAAAACGCAGCCGCATGCCGAACTTGGGCAGCAGCAGCGCGACCCCCGTCGCCAGGATGCCCAACGCGACCACAAACCCGCCCCCGCCGAAAAGCTGGCGCAGAATGGTTGAGAGTGTCACGGCCAGCACGGCTTCCGACGTTGAGTTGAACAGCGCCGTCAGCGCGACGACGCCGAAGACGATCAGCAGCAGGGCGCCCAGCTCGTCTACCCAGGGGGGAAGATGGCCGCGCATCCGCTTCCAGAACTCCGGGTCCTTCATGTTCTGTTTGACGGACGCCGACCACGCCGCCAGCTGGTGGGCCGTGGTTTCGCGCCTGGGAATTGCCTCGCGCGGGGGTGTCCCTTTGCGTCCGCGAGGCTTCGTCCCACCTGTGGCGCCGGTGGCCGGTTTCTGAGCCGTGCTGGGGTTCACATTGGCTTTCTTGCCGGAGCCTTTCGAACCCGGCGCAGCAGATTTCTCGCCGGGCTTGCGGGCCTGAGCGCGGCGGGCCTGTGTAGATTCTGCTGACGAGGAACGACCGCCGCGAGCGGTGTCCTTCTTGGTCATGAACGAATCTCGTTATCCTGTGCCGTGAAAGTGCCGTAGATCATAGCACATGTGTGGCCGGTCCGGAAACGGTGGTTCCTGACTATAAGCGCCTTTCAGCGCCCGCGCTCGGCTTGGGCCACCACCCGGCGCGCTTTCTTTTGCAGGCGTCTATGCTACAATTCGGGGCAGGACTGCTGTGCTTGCAAGGTGAGCGGACATTGTCTGTCGAGCAGCCACCCCGAATCTTGATTGTTGAAGATACAGTGGAGTTTGCCAATCTCGTTCGGATCGCCCTGCGCAGCCTGAACGTGGACATCGAGCATGTCACGCAAGGCAGCGCCGCGCTGCAGGCGATTGCCGCCTCTCTCCCCGATCTGATCCTTCTTGATATTGCGCTGCCGGATATGGACGGGTGGCGCCTGCTGGACGCCCTGCGCCGCGAACCACTCAACCGGCAAAGAGAACCGCTGATTATCGTCCTGACCGGCTATGGGGACCCGGCCAACCGCCTGATGGGCAAACTGCAGGGGGTGCACGGCTATCTGGTTAAACCGTGCGTGCCCCAATCGATCCGCGAGGCGGTGGCGTCGGCGCTGCAGTTGGAGTCGGATGAGCCGAGTTCCGGCAACTCTACCCGGTAACGCATCCGCACCGGCTGGATCGCGCCGGCAGTGGTTGGGCGTGCCCGGGCGTCTGGCGGTTGCGGCGCTGGTTGTGATCGCCGCCGGGCTGGCGCCGCTCAGCACGCAGTTCGAGCGGTGGCAGGCGCACGCACGCCGCGCAGCAGCAACCGGCGAGATCGAGACGGCGCGCTCTGCCCTGGGCGCGCTTTTCGCCCTGGCAGACCAGACGGCTCCCACCATCTACGATCAGCTTGCGGCGCTCAGCCTCGAAATGGGGCAGCCGCTCGATGCCCAGGGCTATTTGCTGGCCGCTGCGCACGCGGCCGGCTGGTCGAATGAGCGGCGTGAGTTGCTGCGCCAGGTCGAACGAGCGTTGGGACGCAACGAGCGCACGCAGGTGCCGGCGGAGTCAGCTGAGTTGCGCGAGCCTGCCGGGTCTGCGGACAAGTTTTCTGTTGAGCAGTTGATCGCGCAGCGCGACTGGGCCGGTGTCGCGGCGGCGTTGCAGCGGGGCTTGCAGCAAACGCCGGACGACCCCGAACTGAATTTCTGGCAGGGCGTGCTGCTTGGCGCGGGCGATCTACGAGCACTTGACCATCTACGGCGGGCGGCGTCGTCGGAGCAGTTTCGCGCGCGGGCGCAGGCAGCGCTGGACGCGTTGCAGCAGGACGCGGCCGCACGCTCGGCCGACCGGTGGACGGCGCTTGGCGTGGCGCTGGTGGGGGGTAATGAGTGGGCCTTGGCTCAATATGCGCTCGATCGGGCGCTGGCTGCCGACCCACTTCACCCGGCAGCACTGGCGTATCGGGGCTACGTCAAAGACCAGCAGGGGCAAGACGGCCTGACCGACATACAGGCCGCGCAGACCATCGCTCCGCGCGATCCGACCGCGTATTACTTCGCCGGGCTGCACTGGCGCCTGGCCGGCGATCACGAGGCGGCCAGGCAGGCGTTTATGGACGGGTACTGGCTCGCGCCGCAGAATCCGGCGCTGGCCGCCGAGGTGGCCGGATCGTTCGAATTGCAGGGCGACTACGCCCAGGCCGAGTCGTGGTACCGACTGGCACTAGATTTGGCCCCTGCCGATGCGTCCTGGTATGCTCTGGTGGCGAGGTTTTACGCCGAAACCGGGTTCCGCCTGGATGATGGCGGTCTGGCGTTCGTGCAAGAGGCGGCGGAGCGCTTTCCGGACGACCCGGACATCGCGGCAAGCTATGGCTGGGCGCTGTTTCAGGCGGGTGACACGGGCGGTGCAGACGCGGCCATCAGCCGGGCGGTCAGTCTTGCGCCCGAGTCGGTGCGCGCGCGGTATTATTTCGGCGTGATCCTCGAAAGCCGGGGCGACCCGGCAGCGGCTGCGGATTCCTACCGGTATGTTGTGGATGCCGCAGCGGGGGATGACTTCTATCGCATTCGTGCGGCGCGGGCCCTGCAGCGGCTGGGGATGCTGCAGGGTGGCGCGCCGTGAGAGAAGCTCACCGCGTGCCGGCTCGATTGGCAGGTGGGCTAGAGAGGCGCGATCCGGACGAGCCGGGCGCGCAGCAGATCGACCATGAGCGAGACAATCCAACCGTTCCACCGGCCCGCCGAGGCGCGTTCGGTTCGCGACGATCGCCCGCGCCTGGTGCCGTTGATGTTGCTCCATTTCGCCCTGGCAGGGGTGGTGTTGCTGCTGGCGGCGGGCGCTGTGGTGGGCTACCTATACGCGCTGCACTTCACGCACGTGAATATCAACTGGAACTTGCGCCTGTCGGGTGCGGACCAGATTTACGATGCGGAGACGCAGCTTTTGTTTGCGCTGGCGTTGATCCTGGTGGCGCTGGGGCTGCTCCAGTTTGTCGCGTTCCGGACGCTGTCGGCGGGCACTGCCGGGGCGCTGCGCGCGGCACGTGCGGCGTCGGTCACCCTGCTGGCCGGGTTTCCGCTGGCGGTGGTTATCTGGCGGCTGGAACTTGATCTTCCGGGCGTGCCACTCTCGGCTACGCAGACGGCGGCACGGGTGCTCGCGGGGATCTTGGCTGCGCAGGCGTTGTTCGCGCTGCTGTACAGCGTGTACCTGTTTCTGCCCGGTGCGCGCCGCGTCATCCATCGCGAACGTTTCGCTGCTGCACCGCGCCTGCGACGAGCGGGTGTGATGGTACTGGCCGTGTGGCTCGCGGCGCTGGTGGCCGGGGGGTGACGCTGGCCGTGCTGACCGATCTGATCGAGCTGCCGGTCGCTGTCCCTGAACCGGGCGAACTGCTGTACGCCACATCCTTCGAGGGGGACGCGGATGCTGCAGAGTGGGATCTGTACGAGGGACGCGATTCGGCCCAGATTCGCGCTGTGGAGCTGCAACTCGGTCCATCCGGTGCTACAGATCGTCTAGAGGTGCGCGGGCAGGCGCTGGTTATCACCTACGATTCGCCGATCACGAATGAGGTGGTCTTCTCGGCGCTGGATCGCAAGTTCACCGACATGGACCTGCGCGTGACGGTGCGGCAGCTTTCCGGCCCCGATGACAATCAGTTCGGCGTGGTGTTTCGCTATCGTGATCACAACAACTACTACGCCTTTTTCATCAGTGGCGACGGGTACTATTCGCTGGTGAAGCGCAAGGATGGCGTGCTGACGGACATCAGCACCTGGGGCCGGTCCGATGCCATCGCAGCGGGCCAGGCAGCGAACGCGATCCGCGTGGTGGCGCAGGGCGACGCCTTTCGCTTTTTCGTCAACGGGCAGCCGATGCCGCTGTGCCTGCCCGGCGAGAACGTCTACAGTATGTGGAATCCCGTTACCGGTGCGTGTGTCACGTCCGAGCCGGTGCTGGTCTTCCGCGATCCCGATTTCTCGCAGGGCGGAGTGGCTCTGGCCGCCGGGACGAGTGTCGATCTGAGCAGCGCGGTGGTGATCGCCTTCGACGATCTGACCATCGAAGGCCCGGCGGCGGATGTGATGGAAGTTGATGCAGATTCTGATAATCAAGAGGTTCAGAACGGGTCCTCGTCATGAAAGTCTACCTGGAGTTCACGGGCTGCCGCCTGAACCAAAGCGAGATTGAGACGCTGGCGCGCCAGTTCCGCCAGGCCGGGTACCAGATCGCCGGGTCAGCGGGCGAGGCGGAGCTATGCGTGGTCAACACGTGCGCCGTCACGAATGAAGCGGCGCGCTCCAGCCGCAACCTGATCCGGCGTCTGAACCGCAGCAATCCAAACGCGCGCATCGTCGCGACCGGCTGCTATGCTGAGCTGGCTCCGCAGACCGTTGGCGCTTTGCCCGGGGTCGACACTGTGGTCGGCAATGGGGACAAAGATCGACTGGTGCCGCTGGTGCTGGGCGACGATCAGCCGCCGGCGGCCTATGACCGCGAGCCGCTTGAGCGCGAGACACTGCCGGGAGCGCTTGGCCGGACACGGGCTTTTGTCAAGGTGCAGGACGGCTGCGATAACCGCTGCACCTTCTGCGTGACGACGATCGCGCGGGGCCCAGGCCGCAGCCGCCCGCTGGCGGATGTGGTGCGCGAGGTGCAGATGCTGGCCGAGGCCGGATATCACGAAGCGGTGCTGACCGGCGTGCACCTTGGGTCGTATGGGTACGATCTGGG
>DYEN01000365.1 GCA_020725705.1 Anaerolinea sp. | reverse complement strand
TCAGCGCTTCGATCTGGTCGTGCGTGACGTAGACCGTCGTAGCCTCGATCTCGTTCAGCAGGCGCTTCAACTCGGCGCGCATCCGCAGGCGCAGCAGTGCGTCGAGGTTGCTCAGCGGCTCGTCCATCAGCAGCACGCTCGAATGCACCGCGATGGCCCGCGCGACGGCGACACGCTGGCGCTGCCCGCCGCTGAGCTGCGAGGGGAACCGCTCCAGAAAGTCCTCGATGTGCAGCAGCTCGGCGGCCTCGCGCACGCGCCGGACGATCTCCTCTTTGGGCACGCGCTTCATCCGCAGCCCAAAGGCGATGTTGTCGAACACGTTCATGTGCGGGAAGATGGCGTACCCCTGAAAGACCATCGAGATATCGCGGTCTTTGGGCGGCAGGTACGTCACATCGCGGCCCCCGATCAGGATCCGCCCGGAGTCCACCATCCCCAGCCCGGCAATTGCCCGCAACAGCGTGGTTTTGCCGCAGCCGCTCGGCCCCAGCAGCACCACGAATTCCCGATCGTGCACGGTCAGACTCACCCGGTTGACGGCGACGACCTTGCCGAAGGTTTTGACCGCATTCTCAATTCTGATTTCGGCCATGGGTCTTCTCCTCTTATTTGGTGATCTGGCCCCACATATTGAACAGGTAGCGACGGACGAAGAAGATGAAGATCAGCGACGGGATAAGCATGAAAAAGCCGCCCGCGAACTTGAATGGATCGCCCGACTTATCGAGGTTATAGAGGATCAGCGCGGGCAGCGTGCGGTTTTCGAGCGTCAGCAGCACGGCGGCAAACACCTCGTTCCACGACATGACGAAGGTGAAGATGGCCGACGCCGCGATGCCGGGCAGCGCCAGCGGCATCACCACCCGCAGGAAAGCCTGGAGCGGGTTGCAGCCGAAGACTTTGGCCGCCTCTTCCAGCTCGCGCGGGACGCTGGCGAACACGCTCGACACCACCAGGATCGTCGTGGGCAGTGTCAGAGCGGTGTGCATCAGCGCCACGCTGTACACCCGGTCGTAGATCCCCCAGGTGCGGAAGGTCACGGCCAGCGGCACGGCCAGGATCACGATCGGGAAGGCGCGCACGGCCAGGATGCTGAGCCGGAACAGGTCGCGGCCCCGGAAGAAGTAGCGCGCAATCGCATAACCGGCCGGGGCGGAGATCACGGTCGACAGCGCCAGTGTCATCAGCGCGACGACAATGCTGTTGCGCGTCGCGGGCAGCACCCCCCGCGCGTTGAGGAAGAACTCCATCGTCTCAGTCGAGAACGGGATCGGCGCCGCCTGTTTCGGATAGGTCCGCACATCGAGTGGGGCGCTGAAGGCCAGCGTGCCGATCAGCCAGATCGGCAGCAGAATCCACAGGGCGATCAGCAGCGCGACGGTGTACGTCCCGGCACGGCGCAGGCGCGCGGCCAGCAGCGCGCGCCGCTGCTCGACAGGCAGATCGCGCAGGCGCACTTTCGTGACCAGGGGCGCAGCCTGGGTAGTCGATGAGGTGGTAGTCATGCGGCAGCCTCCTTCTCTTCTTGTGTGCGCACAGCACGCAGGTAGAAGATGGCGATACTCAGCGAAAGCAGCATGATGAAGCCCGCGTAAGCCGCCGCCACATTCTTGTTGTTGTAGGCGCCGATGTCGTACCAGCGATAGGTCTCATTCGCCAGCACGGTGACGACGTCCCCACCTGAGATCGCAACCACCACCGCGAACACCTGAAACGCCAGGATCGTGCGCAGAATGAGCGCGACCTGCAGGCTGGGCTTCAGCAGCGGCAGGATAATGTGGCGCAGGCGCTGCCACAGGCTGGCGCCAAACAACTCGCCCGCTTCCAGATAGTCGCGCGGGATGGCTTGCAGCCCTGAGACGACGATGACCATCACG
>DYEN01000364.1 GCA_020725705.1 Anaerolinea sp. | reverse complement strand
CGGATCGAGGAACCAGCGGTTGGTTTGTGCGTCGAGCAGGCGCTGGCGGGCCAGCACGTCGGGGTCGTTGCTGATGGCTTCGACCGGGCTGAGCGCGTAGACGATCCCGATCTGGGCGTCCGCGCCGAGGATCTGCCGCAGCGCGCGGAAAGCGGTGCCGTGCGCCAGCATGACATGATGCGCCACCTGGACGCCGGTCGCCCAGTCGCGCAGGCCGGGCGCGTGGAGGCCCTCGATATACCCGAGCCACGAGAAGATGCGCGGTTCGTTGAAGGTCGTCCAGTAGCGCACGCGGTCGCCCAGCCGCCGCGCGACGACCTCGGCATAGCGGGTGAACTGGTCCACGATCCGGCGCGAGGCCCACCCGCCCTGACTGTCTTGTAGAACCTGCGGCAGGTCCCAGTGATAGAGGGTTAGGAACGGCGTAATCTCCGCCGCCAGCAGTTCATCCACCAGCCGGTCGTAGAAATCGAGACCGGCTTCGTTGACCGGTCCCTCGCCCTGGGGCAGGACGCGCGGCCAGGCGACCGAGAAACGGTAGGCTTTGAGGCCCAGTTCGCGCATCAGCGCCACATCTTCGCGGTAGCGGTGGTAGTGATCGGCGGCAACGTCGCCGGTATCCCCATTGGTGATCTTGCCCAGCGTGTGAGCGAAGCGGTCCCAGACGGATTCACCCCGTCCGTCTTCGTGAACCGCCCCTTCGATCTGATACGAGGCCGTCGCAGCGCCCCAGAAGAAATCGTGCGGAAACGCGTTGTCTGCCATTGCGGTCGTCTAGTCCTTTCGCATCTCCCGTTCTTCAGCAACGCCCAGATAGTCTACCACGGCGCGGGCCAGGATCCGCGTGCTGTCGAGCAGGCTGTCCAGCTCGACGAATTCATCCGGCGCGTGCATGCCGCCCCCGTTGGGGCCGAAGCCACATACCGCCGGGATGCCGCGGGTGATGAACATCCAGCCGTCGTTCCACGGGCCGCAGCCCAGGCGGGCGGGCGTTCGCCCGGTGATTGCGGCGGTGTGCGCGGCCAGCGCCTCGACCAGCGGATGATCGGGCGCGATGACAACGGGCGGCACGGCCAGCAGCGGCTCCAGCGTGTAGCGCAGACCGGGCAGCGCGTCCAGCCGGGCGCGCATCAGGCGCTCGACCGCCGCGGCATCCGCCCCGGGAAGCAGGCGCGCGTCGCCATAGGCCGTGCAGGTATCGGGCACGGTGTTGATCGAGGTGCCGCCTGCGATCAGGGTGGGGAAGGTGAAGACCGGGCGCCGCCCCGGAAACGCGGGCGAGTCGTCCATCGGGATCGGCAGGTCTTGCAGCGCCGCAATGGCGCGGGTCATGTCGAGGATCGCGTTGCGGCCCCGCTCGCCGCGTTCCCAGGCGTCCAGGCCGGTATGCGCCGCTTCGCCGTGCGTGGTGAGCTTGAAGCGAAAACCGCCGCGATGCCCGATGGTAATGGTCGTGTTCTCCGGCTCGGTGACGATGGCGGCGCTGCCGGTCAGCCCTTGTTCGAGCAGATAGGCCGTGCCGAAGGGCGAGCAGCCACCCGGCTCTTCGTCGACCACGAACGTCAGCACCAGGTCGCCCGCCAGCGGAATCGCGCTGTCATGCAGCGCCGCCGCCGCGTAGATCATCATTGCCAGCGAGGCTTTCATATCCAGCGCGCCGCGCCCGTAGAGGCGGCCCGCCTCGATCGCGCCGCCCCAGGGGTCGCGCGTCCAGCCGGACCCCGCCGGGACGGTGTCCATGTGCCCGTTGAGGATCAGCGCCGGGCCGCCATCCGCGCCGCGCAGCCGCGCCACCACGTTCGGGCGCTCGGGTGTCAGGCCGTTCAGTTCCGGCTCGAAGCCCAGATCGGATAGCTGCGCCGCGATCAGCGCCGCGACCGTGCGCTCGACCGGCGCCGCCGGGTCCGAAGTTTCGGGTGTGAAGGGGTTGTCGCTGCGCGCCTGCACCAGCCGCTGCACGAAGGCGATCTGCTCGTCGCGGCGCCGGGCAATGGCGCGATCCAGCCGATCAAACAGAGTGTGCATCGGGAACTGCTCCGGGGTAATTCCGCGCGCCCGGAGTATAACCGGATCGCGTGCGCATGGCGATTTCTGCGCCGGGGCCGCGCGCCGGGCGGTTCACAAACCGGGCGATCCTCGCTATACTGCACGGCCATGAGCACCGATTCCTCTCGTCCTCACACCCGCAACCGGCGGCGTTTCGGCCTGCCGGCGCTGATCGCGGTGCTGGCTCTGACGCTGGCGGCAGCGGGCATCGTCGCGGCGACCGCCCGGCGCGCCGTCACGGTGCCGGAAGGGGCGGTTGCGCCGCGCGGCGAGGTCCGGGGCAGCGAGCCGGTCCGCGTGCGCTTCTCGCACGAGATGGCGCGCGAATCGGTCGAGGCGCACTTCCACATCACGCCCGATGTGCCCGGCGACTTCAACTGGATCGACGGGCGAACGCTGATCTTCACGCCGCGCCGCGCCCTGCCCGCTGGCCAGACCTACACCGTAACCATCGACGCGGGCGCGCGCGCCGCGAGCAGCGGCGCGACCCTCGACACACCGATCACATGGCGCTTCACGGTGCGCCCGCCTCGCGTTGTGGCCCTGGCTCCGGCCAGCAGTCCGGTGCAGCAGATCGTCCTGATCGACCCGCAGAGCGGCGCCCGCGAGCCATTGACCGACGCCGAATACGGCGTGCTGGATTATGCCGTCAGCCCGACGGGGCGCGCGATCGCATACTCCGAGCGCACGGCGGACGGCGGGGCGAATCTGTGGGTGCTCGATCTGCTTACCGGCGCGCGCGGGCCGATCACCGATTGCGTCGCGGCGGTGTGCAGCGCGCCCGCCTGGAGTCCCGACGGACGGCAGATCGCCTACCAGCGCGCCGAACTGGACCCGGCGCGCGGCTCCGGCACCGGCCCGGCGCGGGCCTGGATTGTCGATCTTGACACGCTCCAGCCGCGCCTGCTGTTCGAAGACGCGCAGGCGCTCGGCGTCAGCCCGACCTGGTCGCCGGACGGGGCGCGCGTCGCCGCCTTCGACGCGACCATTCCCGGCATCCGCGTGCGCGATCTCGGCGGCGGCCCGGATCTGCGGATCGAGTCGCTGGAAGGGGCGTCCGGCGCGTTCGCACCGGACGGGGCGCGGCTGCTGGTTCCCGTGCTGGTACGGGGCGCGCTGGGCGAGTCGTTCTACACACAGCTTGAGCTGGTCGACCTGGCGCGCCGGGAGCGCACGCGGCTGAGCGGCGAGATCGACGCCCCGGTCGAGGACGTCGCCGGTGTCTGGTCACCGGATGGGGCGTCGCTGGTCCTGCTGCGGCGCTATCTGGACGCCCGCTTCACGCCGGGCCGCCAGATCTACCGCATGGACGCTGCCACCGGCGAGGTCGAGCCGCTGGTCGTCGACCCGGCTTACACGCACAGCGTGGTAAGCTGGGACGCTGCCGGGGCGCGGCTGGTCTTCCAGCGGTTCCCGGTCGACCGGCCGGACGCCGACCCCTCGGTCTGGACGCTCGACCTGGCGAGCGGCGCGCTGGCCGAGGTGCTGCCTGACGCGTTCGTGCCCGCCTGGGTTCCCTGATGCGGCGCGTTGCCCCGGCAGTTTCTCGCCGGTCGTGATTGTGCTACGATTAGCAGCCATCTTCCGGTTGATGCTGCTGACTCCAGGAGCGCCCCATGACCGTTGCCGCTGCATCTGCTGCATTCGAGCCTGTGGACGAGGCGACCTACCGGCGCCGCCAGCGCGCCTGGATGCTCTACGACTGGGCGAACTCGGCCTTTGCGACCACCATCCTGGCGGCGGTGCTACCTGCCTATTACAGCCAAGTCGCCGGGGCCACCCTGCCCAGCGAAGCGACCGCGACAAGCTATTGGAGCCTGACGCTGGCGATCGCGCTTTTCATCGTCGCCATCCTCTCGCCCATCCTCGGCACGATCTCGGACGTGCGGCGGGGCAAGAAGGCGTTTCTGTCGATCTTCGTCACCATCGGCGTGATCGCGACCGGGCTGCTGGTCTTCGTCGGCACGGGCGACTGGCTGCTCGCCTCGATCCTGTTCATCTTCGGGCGGATCGGTTTCTCGGCATCGATCGTCTTCTACGACGCGCTGCTGCCTCACATCGCCCGGCCGCAGGATGTGGATCGCGTCTCGACTGCCGGTTACGCGATCGGCTATCTCGGCGGCGGGCTGTTGCTGGCGATCAACATCGTCATGATCTTTGTGCTGGGCAGCGAGCTGGGCGCGCGGCTGTCGTTCCTCAGCGTCGCGGTGTGGTGGGCGGTGTTCTCGATCCCGGTGCTGCGCGTCGTGCCGGAGCCGCCGGCGGCGACTGCCAGGCTCGGCCCCGGCGAGAACGTGCTGAGCGTGAGCCTCAAGCGCCTGCGCGATACGTTCCGCGATCTGCGCCAGTATCGCGAGCTGCTCAAGTACCTGATCGCCTTTCTGATCTACAACGATGGCATCGGGACGATCATCGGCATCGCCGTGATCTACGGGGCCGAACTCGGCCTGGGGACGCTCTCGCTGGTGGGCGCGCTGCTGCTGGTGCAGTTTGTGGGCATCCCGTTCAGCTTCATCTTCGGGCGGCTGCCGGCGGCAGGCGACCCACGCCGCGCGTTCTTTCTGGCGTTCATCCTGTGGAATCTGGTGCTGCTACCGCTGGTCGCTGTGGGCGCACGCGCTACGCTCGATGCGGACCTGACCGGCGCGCCGCGTCCCGACACCCCCGCGATCGATGGCGCGGTTGGGACCGGCGTCGTCGCGCTGGGCGATGAGGCGGTCGTGCTGCGCGGCGTGTTCGCGACAGACGAGGTCGGCGTGCTCCCCGCGCCGGATGTGTGGCAGGCGGCGACGGTCGAAGACGCGAAATTCGATGGTGAACCGCTGCTGTACCTCTCGACCGACGCGGCGGACGCGGCCTACGCGCTGCGCTTCAACGGGCAGTCGGTCGCGCTGTTCTATTCCGAAGGGCCGGACAGGGGTATCTTCCGCGTGTATCTGGACGGCGAGCCGTACGCGCTGGACAATGGCGCCGGTCTGGAGACGGGCGAGGTGGACGCCTATCGCCGGACCGTGCGCTGGAACAACCGCCTGACGATTGAAGCCGACGAACCGGGAATCCACACGCTGATCGTGCGCAACACCGGGCGCGCTCACCCGGACTCCGGCGGCACACGGCTGGATGTGGGACGCCTGGAAGTGCTGCCCCCGGCGCGCGTGGCGAGCCTGCCGCTGATCCTCGGCCTGCTGGCCGCGATTGAGTTGAGCGGGCTGGCGTTTGCCTGGGCGGTCGGTCAGCGATGGGTGCGCGGGCTGGCCGAGGCGCTCAATACCAAGCGCGCGATCCTGCTGGCGCTGTTCATCTACGGCGTGATCGCGGTGCTGGGCTACTTCGTCAATTCGGTGGTGGAGTTCTGGCTGCTGGCGTGGCTGGTGGCGATTGTCCAGGGCGGAAGCCAGGCGCTGAGCCGCAGCCTGTACGCCAGCATGAGTCCCAGCGCCAAGAGCGGCGAGTTCTTCGGCTTCTTCAGCGTCATGGAAAAGTTCGCCGGGATTTTGGGGCCGGTGATCTTCGCCACAGTTGGCACGCTCTTTGGCAGCAGCCGCCCGGCGGTGCTGAGCCTGATCGCGCTGTTTACCATCGGGGGGTGGCTGCTGGCGCGGGTGAACGTGGAAGAAGGGCGGCGCGTGGCCCACGCCGAGGACGAGGCTCTGCGCGCCAGCGGCGCCGTAACCGAATAGAACGGGCGAAAACGCTCTCTCGTCGCGTGTTATGGGCCTGATGGGCAGCGCCGGTGATGGGCATTTCTTGGCGTGACGCAGCATGCTACACCTGTTGCCAGACGCCCCGCTCACTACCGGACGTCTCGCCCGCGGCCGGACCACCCGCCCACTGTCAGTT
>DYEN01000363.1 GCA_020725705.1 Anaerolinea sp. | reverse complement strand
TCCGCAGGCGACACAGGTTGCTGCGCCGGCTGCGCCGGTCGTGGTGCGGTCTCCGTCGGCTGGGCGGCCTGCGTCGGTTGCGCGGCTTGCGTCGACTGCGGCCCTCCCTGCACCACCGGCTGCGGCAGTGGATGCACCGGCTGCTGTGGCTGATGCGACGGGAACCAGGGCCTGTTGGTCCCGAATCTCGTGTCCAGGACGGCGCCAAGCCCGATGACTGCCACCGCGATGGCGACGACCGCCCCGAGACCCGGCACCAGGCCCAGCGCAGCGAGGACAAGCGCGCCGACGAGGACTTTGACCAGGATGGTCGTGTTCGCGTTCGCCAGCCGCCCCACTCTATCGCCCACGACCACCGAGATGGCCGCGTGGCCGAATGCCGCGGCCGCCACATAGAACAGTATCCACACCGGCACCAGCGGTATGCCTATGAGCGTGATCGCAAGGAGTATCATGCCGGGCACGAACAGCAGCCACGCCACGAGGCCGATGACCACGGCTCGCCCCAGCTTCGTCTCGACGGAAGCGCCCACGGCGGCCACATGGTTCGGCCAGATGGCCACGATGACAAGAGCCAGCACCAGCGCGCCCACAAGCCGCAGGATCCACATGAAACCGAAGTACGCCCAGGACATGTGCCACGGTCCCCAGCGCATCGGCCACGTCACACCCCGGAAGTCGAACCTGAACGGGATCCAGCCGCTATGGATCGAACCACGGACGACGGCGCCAGGAGATCTCTGTACCGATCCGCCGATGCTCGTCACATCCCCGCCAACTCTCGCGTTATCGCCGAGGAAAACCGTTGATCCAACCGATACCACGTCGCCGTCCACCTCGCCGTTGACCTCGACCACGGACCCGATGGAGACGGCATTTCCTCTCACCCGCCCGTCCACGGTGACCCTGTTACCCAGGGAGACCACGTCGCCTTCAACGACCTCGTCTGCCTGCACGTGAACCGGGCCGCCGAACATGACTAGACTCCCGCTCCGCCTTTCCTCGGCGGACGCGGACCCGGCAAAGCCCCCCAGCGCGATCGCGACAGCCAGGGCCAGCGCGACCGCGACCGCACCGAACCTGTTCGTACTTCTCAGCTTTGACGTGTTCAACCCGACTTCGATGCCCATTTTCAACACCTCTCACCCATTCTCTAGTTTTC
>DYEN01000362.1 GCA_020725705.1 Anaerolinea sp. | reverse complement strand
TGACGCAACTGCGCCATATGCCGGCGGCAGAACGGTCACTGGAAGCCGCGGTTAAAGACCAGCACCACGTGCTGTTTGCCGCGAAAATCACTGAGCCGCACCACGCGGCCCTGCGTGTCGCGCAGAGCAAAATCGGGCGCCGGTTCGGACTGAGAATAACCCCGGGTCATTGCGTCACCTGCCTGACATTTCTGATGGCATGCCGCGCTGATTCCAAACATAATCCGGCGCAACAGCCGGGTGCAAGCAGCCGGGCCGGACTCTCAGTGATCTCTTAGATTTGGGCGCGGGGTGAAGGGCGCGTATGAGCGCCGGGTTAGCGCGGCAACTTTTCGAGGATGTTTGCCAGCCCGATCGGCAGCGGCGCCTCGACGGTGAGCGTCTCGGACGTGCCGGGCCGGGTAAACGTGATCGCCGCCGCGTGAAGAAAATGCCGCTTGAGCCGGATCGCCTGCCGGCGCCGCCCGTAGACCGTGTCGCCCACAATGGGGTGGCCGATAAACGCCAGATGTACCCGGATCTGATGCGTGCGCCCGGTTTTCGGGAAGACCTCGAGCAGGCTGTGCTCGGCGAAGTATTCGATCACGCGGAACTCCGTGATGGCTTCGCGCCCGTCGCGCAGCACCGCCATCCGCTTGCGCTGCGCCGGGTCGCGTCCGATTGGCGCGTCGATCACCCCGTCCGGCGTGGCGAGAATGCCCTCGACCAGCGCGAGATAGCGCTTGCGCACCTGGCGCGTCTTGAATTGCACGCGCAGGGACTCCAGCGCCTCAGGCGTCTTGGCAACCACCAGCACACCCGAAGTGTCCTTGTCGAGCCGGTGCACAATCCCCGCTCGCGATGGCTCGCTGAAGGTGGCAATCTGCGGCCAGCGGGCCAGCACCGCATTGACCAGCGTGCCGGATGTATGTCCGAACGCGGGGTGAACAACCATGCCCGCCGGTTTGTTCACCACCGCAACCTGATCATCCTCGTACAGCACCTCGAGCGGGATATGCTCGGGGTGCGGCCCGGTATCGTCTTCGGCACGCGGCACGCGTACCTCGATCGCCTCGCCGCCTTCCAGCCGGTATGAAGCTTTCACGGCCCGGCCATTCACCAGCACCAATCCCTCGCGGATCAGCGCTTGGATTTGACTACGCGAAAGGCCGTCCAGCCAGCCGGCCAGCGCCTTATCCAGCCGCTCCCCCGCTTCGCTCGCCGTGAACTCGATCCGCTCAAACTGGTCCCGCATTGCCTGTCCTTTGCCTGGCCGGTACAGCGCGTCAGGTTGCGATCCGCCCCCTGCCCCGCTAGAATGCTCCCGGTTATGGTTCTCCATATGATGCCTTCGACAGGGAGCCGCGCCCATGCCCCCAACCGATCGTTTCGTTTCCGAAGCGACTTTCTACGTCCGCTACGCTGAGACGGACGCGATGGGCGTCGTCCATCACTCCGTCTATATTGTGTACTTCGAAGAAGCGCGCAGCCACTTTTCGCGCGAACTCAGCGCCAGCTATGCGGAGTTTGAGCGCAGCGGTTACTGGCTGACAGTCGCCGAGGTACAGGCGCGCTATGCTGTTCCGGCACGGTATGGGCAGCAACTGGTCGCGCGGTGCTGGATCGAGGATCTCAAGAGCCGGGCCATCACCTTTGGCTACGAGATCGCCGACGCCAACAGCGGCACGGTCCATGTCACCGGGCGCTCGCACCATGTCTGCATCACGCACGATGGGCAGGTTGTGCGCATCCCCGAAGCGTGGGCCAGCGCCATGCGCCGCGGCCTTCCGCAGCGCCAGATCGATCAGAGTGGGACTTCGCGGCCCAT
>DYEN01000361.1 GCA_020725705.1 Anaerolinea sp. | reverse complement strand
CTCAATTGCCAGCGTAACCGGCTCGTCCTGCCATTTGAGCAGCGGACCCAGCGAGAGAACCATCGCGCCGAGCGCCAGCACTGCCCAGGCCCGCGCATCGCGCCGCCTCGCCAGCGCCAGCACGGCAAGCGCCAGCGGGATCAGGCCGAGATAGGCCGATCCTTCGGCGGAGTTCGTCCCTAGCACACGGCGCGCGTATTCCGGCGCCAGCCCGACATCCTCCAGCGGGCCGAAGGGCGACGGGCTGGTGAACGCCAACAGATCCGTGCTGAACGTCACGCGCCCGCCTTCCTCGACGCTGGTCAGTTCGGCGCGCCCGGCTTCAGTCAGCAGCGGCGCGAAAAACGGGACGATCAGCAGCCCGCCGAGCGCCAGCAGCGCGAGCGCTCTCGCCCACGGCTGATCGCGCAGCGGCGCCCCGTGACGGATCACCGCGCGGGGTGCGGCGATCAGCGCGCCGAGCGGCAGAAAGACCACCAGCGGAAAGACGACGAAGCCGATCTGCGTCACATGACCGAGCGCAGTCAGCGCCAGCCACACGCCGCCCCGGACACTCTCGCGCCAGTCCGCGCCCTGCACCAACACGCGCCACAGGCTGCGCGCCGCCAGCGCCGCCGGGAACAGGATCAGGTTGCCCAGGTGCCCAACGCTCAGATGCCCTTGCAGGGCGGGAAACGCCATGAACGCCAGCCCGCCGAGCAGCGCCGAGCAGCGCCGCCCGCCGGTTAGCGTCATGCCGAGCGCGTACCCCCCCAGCCCGTTGAGCGCCAGCGCCAGCACCAGCACCAGATTGAAGGCGACCAGCGGGCTGACAAAGAACGCCAGCAGCGCCGCGGGCAGGTATTGGAGAGGCTGTGTCCACTGCAGCCAACTGGTAAAGCCATGGGGATAGACGAGCAGCGGCTGGTCGAACGGGTTGCGACCGGCGGCGATCTGCTCGCGCGCCCACCACACCTGCCGGATGACCTCGTAGCCATCGCCGAAGCCAAACCCGGCGACATGCGTCGTTAGGCGCGGCACCAGCGGCCAGGTCATCAGCACTGCCGCGGCCAGATAGACCGCCGGCGGCAGCAACCACCAGACCCGGCGACGCAGCGCGCGCGGCAGGCGGTCGGCTGGATGGATGTGCATCCTGTCCCCCTGTGGGCGTGCAGATTGCGGTCCGCGTCACATCGCGCAGAAGTGTACCACAAGCGCGCCGGCTCACGAATAGCCCGCGTTGCGCCGGGTGGAGGGCGCCCGTATAATAACGGCACATCTGCCCGCCCTGGGAGAGGGACCTCACGATGAGCTTCAGCGACATCGCCAACCGCATGCGCCGGCACTCCGACGAGCGAGCCGAAGGGGGCGCGCCGCGCAATCTCGACGACGTGTATTTGCTGCGTGCGCGCATTCTGGGCGTGCTGATCCGCGATGCGCGCGAGGCCGCCGACCTGACCATCGAGGCATGCGCCGGCCGGATCGGCGTTGAGCCTGAGGTGCTCGAAGCGTGGGAATTCGGGCAGATGATGCCGAGCCTGCCGGAAGTCGAGCTACTGGCTCACACGCTTCAGGTGCCGCTCAGCCACTTTATGGGCACGGAAACGCTGGCTCAGCAGGCCGCGACGCGCACCGTGGACGGGCAGGAGTATGTTCTGCTGCGCCAGCGGCTGATCGGCGGGCTGCTGCGCCAGGCACGAACCGCCGCCAACCTCACGCCGGAGCAGCTTGCCGCCGAAGCCGGTCTGACCACCGGGCACATCCACGCCTATGAGCTGGGCCGCCACCCGATCCCGCTGCCCGTGCTGGTGACGCTCGCCGGCGCCTGCGGCGTGAGCCTCTCGACCTTCTACGAGGAAGTGAGCCGCGTGGGCGAGTTCCTGGCGCTGCAAGAAGACTTCAAGCGCTTTGCCGAGCTGCCCGATGAACTGCGGCGCTTCGTCACCAAACCCATCAACCAGCCCTATCTAGAGCTGGCGATGAAGCTGTCGCGCATGTCGTCGCAGGAAATGCGCGACATCGCCGAAGCGATCCTGAACATCACACTCTGATCGCCCCCGGAAAACTCGCTCTTTACATCGGCCCCGGAATAGCATACAATGAGGGCCGTGTATGCAGGTTGTTCGCATGTCCGGAAGCCAAATTCCCTGGCGCGACTCCGCGTGCCTGGGAGTTTTTTGTCCCTGTTGCAACAACCCCTGCGATCACCAAGCAATCGTTCGTCTGTACCAGGGAAGGAGACTCCCACCATGTCGAACCGCATCCAGGGAACTGTCAAGTGGTTCAACGCCCAGAAGGGCTTTGGCTTCATCCAGCGTGAAGGCGGCTCAGACGTCTTCGTGCACTTCAGCGCGATCCAGGGCAGCGGCTACCGCGAGCTGACCGAGGGCGAGCGCGTGGAGTTCACGATCGCCGATGGGCCGAAAGGCCCGCAGGCTGCCGACGTCGTGCGCCTCGGCCACTAAACACCGGCAAAAGCCAATCCCAGCGCCCGGCCTGTTGTAGCAACGGACCGGGCGTTGTGATTCCCCGCCGAGGCTTGGCCTCCCCGCTCCCTGACGAACGCGGTACAATCGCCCGCCATGACCCACACACCGCATCATCTTTCCGCCCGCTCGACCCTACGCCCGATGCTGGCCGTGCTGCTGCTGGCGGCGGCGCTGCGCATCTATGGGCTAAACGCGCAGGGCATGTGGGGCGACGAGGGCTGGTCGATGTGGCTGGCGCGCGGCCAGACGCCACGCCAGGTGCTGTCGATGGTTCTCACCGACCAGCACGGCCCGGTCTATACTTTTCTGTTGCGCGGGTGGTATACCCTCGCCGGGCCGAGCGTGCTGGGGCTGCGCTGGCTGACGGTGATGTTCTCGATCGCCAGCATCGCCCTGCTCTATCGCCTGGGCGCGTGCCTATTCTCGCCGTTGGCCGGGGTGGGCGCGGCGCTAGCCTTTGCCCTGATGGACAAGCACGTAGTGCTGACGCAGGAAGTGCGCGGCTATCCGATCCTATACTTCGTCATGATGACGACGGCGCTGTGCTATCTGGCCTGGCGTCGAGGGCGGCGCGGGGCGGCGTTCGGATTCGTGGCGTCGAGCGTGATCGGGCTGCACCTGCATTATTACGCCGCGATGGTGAACCTGGCGATCGCGGCGCACGCGCTGGTCACGCTGCGCGGCGGCCGGCTCTGGCGGCATTTCGCGGCGCTCCACGTGCTGATCGCGCTGGCGTTCCTGCCCTGGACGGCGATCGTCATCCACCAGTTCTTAAACACGCCGGTCGATGCCGAGGTGCTGACCACGCGCGGGATGCCCTTCAACCGCGCCACGCTCGAATATCTGGCGACCGAGTCGCTGGGCAGCCCG
>DYEN01000024.1 GCA_020725705.1 Anaerolinea sp. | reverse complement strand
TGTCGCGAAGATCAGCGGCGTATCCTGGCCGGTGTCAAACGCCTGCTCGCGCGCCACCTCGACTGCCTGGAGTGTGAGTTCCTGCCGCTCGACGTTGAGCGCCTGAAGCTGCTGCGCCAGTTCCGAAGCGCGCGCCATGTCGTGCGTGCTCAGCAGTTCATAGGCGAGCATAGCGCTGTCCAGCCGCCCGGCGGCGTTGATGCGCGGCCCCAGCATGAAGCCGATGCTCGTCGCGTTGCACTGCTCCGGGCGGACACCCGCGACTTCCATCAGCTCGTACACGCCGGGCCGCTGCGCGCGGTTGAGCACTTGCAGCCCGCGCCGGACCAGCTCGCGGTTTTCCGGGCGGTCGAGCGGTACCAGGTCGGCGACCGTCCCCAGCGCAACCAGATCGAGCAAATCGTCCAGGGGCAGCGACGGCGGGCGGCGGTCCTGGCTTTCCGCCACCGAAAACAGCGCCTGCGCCAGCTTGTAAACCACCCCCACCCCGGCGAGCATATCCTCAGGATAACCGTTGGTGCGGCCTTCTTCCAGCCGCTGACGCGCGTCGATCTTCGGATCGATGACCGCCAGCGCCGGGGGAAGTTCCTCGCCCACCGAGTGATGGTCCGTCACAATCAGGTCGAGGCCGAGCCGCCGTCCATAGGCGACTTCTTCCACCGAGCGGATGCCACAATCGACCGTGACGACCAGCGACGTCCCCTGCTGGCGCAGCGCGCGTAGCGCCTCAAAGTTCAGGCCGTACCCCTCGTCGACGCGGTGCGGGATGTACGGCTCGACACGCGCGCCCAGCGCCCGCAGCGCCTGGACCAGCAGCACCGTGCTGGTCACCCCGTCCGCGTCGAAGTCCCCATAGACGACGATCTGCTCGTCGCGTTTGATCGCGCGGCGGATGCGCTCCACCGCCTGTGCCATGCCGTGCAGCGCGAACGGGTTATGCAGCGCGCCGTCGCCGCCGTCGAGAAAGGCGCGCGCTTTCTCCGGGGTATCCTGGCCGCGGTTGTAGAGCACCTGAGCGATGACGGGGTGGAATGCGCGCAGCGTGGCGAGAACAGAGGGCGGAACCCGCGGGGCGATGTTCCAGCGTTTCTCGCTTTCGGAGAGCGCGCGCAGGTCAGGCACGGTCAACCTCAGTCAGTCCATTCCGCCCGATGCAAAGCTGCGATAGTACCATGCCCGGCGCCCGTCTGACAACTTAACTCTGCGCCGCGTGCCCGGCTTCGATCTCGCGCAGCAGAGCGCCGAAGCGCTCTTCCAGCACACGATACGAAAAATGCGCCAGGCCCACCTGATAGTTGTGCTCGGTCATCGCTGCCACCCGCGTTGGATCGGCCAGCAGCGCCTTAACCTGCCGCGCCGTGTCCTCGGTCACGTACTCGTCGATCTCAATCGCCTGCACCCCCGCCGGGGCGATGTCCGAGCGGTAGGGCAGATAGCGATTGACCACTAGTGGCTTGCGGAAATACAGCGTCTCGATCAGCGCGTTGCCGAAGCCTTCGTAGCGGCTCAGATAGGTGATGATGTCCGCCTGGGGATAAACATCCCACAGCGCGTAGATGCGCTTGCCGTCGCGCTCGCCGCGCTGCGCCCCGATCCGATCCCCAATCCAGTGAACACGAATCCCGGCCCGCTCGGCGTAGCCCCTCAGCCAGTCGGCGTACGGGCCTGGCTCGTCGCCCGGTTCGCCGGTGACCACATAGCGATAGATACGGTCGTCGCCCAGCAGCGCCACCAGATCGATCGCCCGCTCCATACCCTTGCGGGCGATCAGGCGCGTGGGCTGGAGCAGAATGACGTCATCGGGCGCGATGCCCATGTCGGCGCGGAACCCGGCGCTATATGCGTCCGGCGGCGGGGGCGGGTTGTCGAAGTCGAACACGTTGGGGATCACCGTCGCCTCGACGCCGGAGCGCATCCACAGCTCGCGCTGCATGACGGTGTTGATCACGATGTGGCGCACCGAGGGCAGGATCGGCGGGAAGGCACGTTTGAGTATGTGCGGGATGCGGTTGACCAGGAAACGTTCGCGTTCCCAGTACAGGTCGTGGTTGTGAGCCAGCGTCGGGATGCCCGTCTCCGCGACGAGATCGGCCAGTGCCACGCCCAACGGCAGATGCATCGGGATGGCGAAAGCGTTCTGCACGATCAGCACGTCGATGGCAAAGTCTTCGACAAAGGCGCGAAGCTCAGCGCGCAGGGCATCTGCCAGGCGCTGAATCTCTGCGTCGAGCGCGGGGCGCGGCTCGGTTCCGCTGAAGGCGTCACGCTGCACGTCCTGAATCGAGGGATGCTTGAAGTGCATCTCAGGGATCAGCCGCCCGGGCGGACCGCCCGGCTCCAGCTCGCCCGCGCAGTAGAAGACCTCGTGCCCCATCCGGGCCAGCACGGCGGCGATCTTGGCCGTCTCAAGGCTGACTCCGTCGACCCCGGCCAGGCGTGTAGCAATAAACGCGATGCGCATCTTACCCCCCCCCTTCAGGCAGCGCGTGGCGCTAGTCGTCTTCGACCAGCCGCTTCAGTTCGTAGAGCTTGGTCAGCGCGTCCAGCGGCGTCATCTCGTCGATCTTCAGTGCCTTGAGCGCCTTGACGACCGGATCGGGATCGGTCTGGAAGAACGAAAGCTGGACCGTCCCCTGCGGTTTCTCGCGCTTTTCCAGGCGAAAATCGCTGCCCGCTGCCTCAAGCTCTGCCAGAATCTCGCTGGCGCGATTGGTAACCGCTTTGGGCACACCGGCAAGCTGCGCGACATGGATGCCATAGGACCGGTTTGCGCCGCCGGGCATCAGCTTGTGCAGGAAAACCACCTCGTCGCCTTCTTCCGCCACGGCGACATTGTAGTTCGCCACGCCCGGCAGGATGTTCGCCAGCTCGGTCAGCTCGTGATAGTGGGTGGCGAACAGCGTGCGCGCGCCCAGGCGCGGGTTGTTGTGCAGATATTCCACCACCGCCCGCGCGATCGCCATGCCGTCATACGTGCTGGTCCCACGCCCGATCTCGTCCAGAATCACCAGGCTGCGGCGCGTGGCGTGGGTCAGAATCAGCGCCAGCTCGACCATCTCGACCATGAAGGTCGACTGCCCGGCGTGGATCTCGTCCTGGGCGCCGATGCGGGTGAAGATGCGGTCGGCCAGCCCGATGCGCGCCTCGCGCGCCGGAACAAAGCTGCCGATCTGCGCCATCAGCACGATCAGCGCCACCTGGCGGATGATCGTGCTTTTGCCCGCCATGTTCGGCCCGGTGATGATGTGAATCCGCTCGTGGGTGTCGAAGTGCGTGTCGTTGGGCACGAACCGCTCGCCGGTCAGCATGCGCTCCACCACCGGGTGCCGCCCGTCGCGGATGTCGAGCACGTCCTCATCGGTCAGTTCGGGACGGACGTAGCTCTCGCGCGCGGCGACCTCGGCCAGTGCGGCGAAGACGTCCAGATGCGCGATCGCGCGCGCCGTGGCGAGCAGCGCGTCCGACCGCGCCGCAACCCGCTCGCACACCTCGCGGAACAGCCGCGCCTCGATCTCCAAAAGCTGTTCCTCGGCGTTGAGAATCAGCGCCTCGTACTCTTTTAGCTCCGGCGTGATGTATCGTTCCGCGTTGACCAGCGTCTGCTTGCGGATGTAGTCGTCCGGCACGCGCTCGGCGTTGGCGCGGCTGACCTCGATGTAATAGCCGAAGACCTTGTTGTAGCCGACCTTAAGCGACTTGATCCCCGTGCGCTCGCGCTCGACTTCTTCCAACCCTGCCACCCACTCGCGCGCGCCGCGCGTGGCCTGGACCACGTGGTCCAGCTCCGGCGAATAGCCGGGCCGGATCACGCCGGTAGTATTGAGCGTGGCCGGGGGGTCGTCGTTCAGCGCCCGCGCGATCAGACCGCGCACGTCGTCGCAGGGGTCCAGCCTGGCGTAAAGCGGAGCCAGCGCCTCGGCCTCGGCGATCGCCTCGCGCAGTGCCGGGACGGCGCCCAACCCCTCGGCCAGCGCCAGCAGGTCACGCGGACCGGCGCGGCCCACCAGCAGACGGTTAGTCAGGCGCTCCAGGTCGCTCACCGGGCGCAGCGCCGCGCGCACCGCCGCCCGCATCGCCGCCGAGGCATAAAGCGCCTCGACCGCGTCCAGGCGGCGTTCAAGCTGGGCACGATCCAGCAACGGCTGCCCGATCCACGTGCGCAGCAGGCGCCCGCCCATCGGCGTCACCGTGCGGTCAAGCACGTCCAGCAGCGAGCCGCGCTTGCTTCCCTCGCGGATCGTCTCGGTCAGCTCCAGGTTGCGGCGGGTGGCCGCATCGAGCGTCATGAAACCGGACGTCGAATAGCTGCGCAGGGTAGCAAGCTGGCCGAGCGCGCCGCGCTGCGTCTCCTGCACGTAGACCAGGATCGCCCCGGCAGCTCGCACCGCCAGCGGCTTGTCTTGCAAGCCGAAGCCGTCCAGCGTGGCCGCCTCGAAGTGATCGAGCAACGCCTGCCGGGCGAAGCTCTGCTCGAAACGATAATCGGGCAGCGACGTCAAATGCGCGCCATCCGGCAGGCGCACGCCGCGCTCGGCCCATCGCGCGGGCAGCAACACCTCGCGCGGCTCAAGACGTGCCAGCTCCTCGACCACACCCATCGTTGCGGACTCGCCGATCAGCTCGGTGGCGGCGAACTCGCCCGTGCTGATGTCCACATACGCCAGCCCGACCGCCGCCCAGCTCGTGCCCGAACTATCCGGCTCCGGCGCCAGCGCCATCAGGTAGTTGTGGCGGTCGTCGGGCAGCATCCCCGGATCGATGACCGTTCCCGGCGTGACCACCCGCGAAACCTCGCGCGGCGTCAGGCCGTTGATCGGCTCGCTGCCCACCTGCTCGACCACCGCGACGTGATAGCCCTTCTCGACCAGCTTCGCGATGTAGCTCTCGACGGCGTGATAGGGCACGCCGCACATCGGCACCCGCTCGCCTTTGGCCACGGGGCGGCCGGTCAGCACCAGGTCCAGCTCGCGCGCGGCCACCTCGGCGTCCTGATCAAACATCTCGTAGAAGTCCCCCAGGCGAAACATCACGATCGCGTCGGGGAACTGCTTTTTGAAATCGAGGTACTGCTTGCGAGAGGGCGTCAGCTTCGCCATGGGCTTCGTCTGTTCGGTCCTGTTCGGGGATCAACGCTATAATGAGCGCACACCCGGCAGGCGGACGCTGCACGCGCAGCAGCCCGGCGCCGTGCGTTGTATTCTATCAGGGGGGCAGAACCCCGACAAACACCCCCCGCACGTAGCCCGGCTGCGATTTCGCCGTGCAGCCGGTTCTAAGGGAGTTGGCCAAGCCATGGAGCAAGTGATCATCGGCGTCGATCTGGGCGGCACACAGATCCGCACTGCGCGCTTCAACCTGGCGCTCGATCTGCTGGAACGGTGGGCCGAGCCAACGCTGGCCCACGAAGGGCCGGAGCGCGTCATCTCGCGTCTGCTCGACGCCATCGCCCGCATGATGCCGGGCGATCCGACCTCGGTCATCGGGATCGGCGTGTCTGCGCCAGGGCCGATCAACCCGCGCACCGGTATGATCGTCTCGCCGCCCAACCTGCCGGGCTGGCATAACGTGCCGCTGCGCGCCATCGTGCAGGATCGCTTCGGCTGCACAACGTACCTGGGCAACGACGCCAATGTCGCCGCGCTGGCAGAAGCCACCCACGGCGCGGCGCAGGGGTACAGGCACGTGATCTACGTGACCGTCAGCACCGGCATCGGCAGCGGGATCATCGACGAGGGGCGCCTCATCATCGGGGCGCAGGGCCTGGGCGCAGAAGCCGGGCACATG
>DYEN01000360.1 GCA_020725705.1 Anaerolinea sp. | reverse complement strand
GGTCCGGCCGGGGCAGAAGGTCCTGGTGGCGCGCGGCGGGCGCGGCGGGCGCGGCAACGCGCGCTTCGCGACCAGCACCAATCAGGCGCCGCGCATCGCCGAGAAAGGCGAGCCGGGCGAGCAGCGCACGCTTGATCTGGAGCTGAAGCTGCTGGCGGATGTGGGCATCGTGGGCGTGCCCAACGCGGGTAAATCGACCCTGCTCTCGGTCGTCAGCAACGCCAAGCCCAAGATCGCGGATTACCCGTTCACCACACTGGAACCGAACCTGGGCGTCGTGCGCCTGGACGACCGCGATATGGTGCTGGCGGACATCCCCGGCCTGATCGAAGGCGCGCATCAGGGCCTGGGCCTGGGGCACGACTTCCTGCGGCACATCCAGCGCACCCGCGCCCTGATCCATCTGCTCGACGGCGCCGGTCAAGATCCCCTGGCCGACTTTCATCAGATCAACACCGAGCTGGCGCTTTTCGACGAGGCGCTGGGCGAGAAACCGCAGATCGTCGCGCTCAACAAGATCGACCTGCCGCAGGCGCAGGAACGCTGGCCCGCCATCCGCGACGCGCTGAAAGCACTCGGCTACGACCCGCTGGCGATCTCGGCAGTGACGCATGAGAGTGTGCGCGAGCTGTTGCGCCGCACGGTGGCTGTGCTCGACGCGCTGCCGCCTCAAGCCGAAGAAAGCGCGGAGCGCCCGGTCTACACCCTGGGCGAGGACCCGTTCGCGTTCGAGATCACACGCCAGCCGGACGGCAGCTTCCGCGTGTCCGGCAAGCGCATCGAGCGCGCCGTCGCCATGACCTACTGGGACTATGACCAGGCCGCCGCCCGCTTCCAGCGCATCCTGGAAGCGATGGGCATCAGCCAGGCCTTGCGTGACCACGGGATTCAGCCGGGCGACACGGTCTTCATCGGCGACATGGAGCTTGAATGGGGCGAGTGACGGACATCGCGCCGCGCGGGAGCTGCCGGCAATGAAACGGATCGGCATCCTGGGGGGAACCTTCGACCCCCCGCACTACGGGCACCTGATCCTGGCCGAGCTGGCCGCCGAAGGGTTGGCGCTGGACTGCGTGCTGTTCGCGCCCGCCGCCGACCCGCCGCACAAAGGCGCGCTGCGCGCCTCGGCAGAGCACCGCACGGCGATGGTGGAGCGCGCCATCGCCGGCAACCCGCGCTTCAGCCTCTCGCGCGTCGATCTGGACCGGCCCGGCCCGCACTACAGCGTCGATATGCTCCACCTGCTGAGGGCGGAACACCCGCAAACCGAGTTTGTGTTCCTTATTGGGGGCGATTCGCTGCGCGACCTGCCCACCTGGTCCCGCCCGAATGAACTGATCGCGCTGGCGCGGCTGGGCGTGATGCGCCGACCCGGCAGCGCCCCGGATCTGGCGCGGCTGGAACGGGACATCCCCGGCATCCGCGCGCGGGTGGACTGGATCGACGGTCCCCAGATCGAGATCTCCGCGAGCGACCTCGCCCGCCGGGTCAGCGCCGGGCTGAGCATTCGCTACCAGACGCCGGACGCGGTGCGCACCTACATCGAGGAGCACCGCCTCTATCGCAATCACGCCGAAACGGTAAAGTGATGGTCCTATGATGATGACGCGACGGATGTTGACAACTGCCGGTCTGATCCTGCTGTTGGGCGGTCTGGCGCTCTGGGCGCTGGCTGCGGAGCCAGGGTTGCAGCGCACGACGGCGTCTCCGCCCTTGCAGGACGAAGCGACACCTGCGCCGGAGGAACTACCTACCGACGAGCCTTCGCCCACGCCGGAGCCGCCGACCGCAACCCCAACCGAGACGCCGATCCCCAGCCCGACCTTCACTCTCTATGCGCCGACCCGTGTCCCGCCTACGCCTGTGCCGCAGACTCCGACCGCCGCCGCCCCGGTGCGTGTCACCGAATCCGCCCTGACACGCATCCAGGCAACGCGCACCCTGCGGGTGGGAACTTACTTCAACGCGGCGCCGTTTGCGTGGCTCAACGAGCACGGCGAGATCGCCGGGTATGAGGCGGACGTGATGGGCGCGCTGGCAATCGAGCTAGGCCTCGAGGTCGAGTACGTGCAGGTCACGCGCCAGAACGACGCCGAGACCTTGCTGCGTGGCGACGTTGACTTACTCATGGGGCAGCAGACGCTAAGCCGCGACCGCGAGACGATCTTCGACTTCACCCATCCCTATTACCTCAACGAGCATCGCATGGTGATCCGCCAGGGCGAGCCGTACGCCAGCCTGGCGCAGCTTGCCGGGCACGCGGTGTCGGTCGAGATCGGCAGCCGCAGCGAGCGCGCCCTGCGCCATTGGGCCGCGACCAACGGCGTCGAGTTCAACATCATCCCGTACATGAGCGAGCGCGAGGCGCTCGACGCGCTGGCAAACGGCGAAGTGGATGGGATGGTCGGCCTGCTGGACAGCCTGCGTCGCGCCGGGCGCCAGCACATGAGCCTGGTCAACGAGCCGGTGATGCTGGAACCCTACGCCTTCGTTATTCGCCGTGGCGACCCGCACTTTCTCAACGTGCTGAACCGCTCGCTCCAGCGCCTGAAGGCCAGCGGCCGCCTGGAAGAAATCTACCGCGAGTGGTTCGGCAACGAGCCGATGGACTTTGTGACGCTCGTCCCGGTCTACGACGACCTGTACGAGGACACGCGCGGTGTGGACGACTTCCCGGCGGAGCTGGTCGTCCCGGCCAGTCCGGTTCGTGCCCGGCTGGAGAGCGGGCAGCCTCTGCGGGTGGCCGGCATCGCATCAGAGGGTCAGGATGCCCCCGCGATCGTGCGCCTGATGAACGCCTTTAACCGTGCGCTGGTCGAGGAAATGGCGCGGCGCTGGGGTGTGCCGGTTGAGTATGTGCCCAATTCGGTCGCCGATCCCGAAGCGGCCGTTGCCAGCGGGGCCGCCGATCTGGCGGTGGGGATCTATCCGCGTTGGGGTAGTGATCGCACCAACGATTATTCGCTGCCGTACCTCATGCATGGCGATCGCCTGCTGGTGCCCGCCAACTCGCGCCTGACCGGTTTTCAGGACATGCTGGGCACGAACTGGATCATCGGCTATTTCGCCGACGACCCCGACGGCGAAGCGCAGATCAAAAAGTACGCCGAGTTCTTCAACGTCGGGCAAAACCTACGCACCTTCCAGATCAACCGCGAGTCCGACGCGATCTATACAATGACCGTCGATAACAACATCTCGGCCATCTTCGGCGACAGCCTGCGCCTGCACGCGCTCATGCGCGAGGGGGATGCATCAAGCGTCAAGCTGCTCGATGACGTCTTCGACCTGCAACCGGTGGTGTTCGCCCTGCCCCAGGGAGACTCGGACTTCCGCGCGATGGTCAACACCGCCCTGCAAGACATCGCGCGCGAGGGACTCTTCCAGACTCTGCGCCAGACGCACCTGGACCTGGGCGAGCCGGTCACGATCCCGGTCTGGCCGTCGTACAGCGCGATGCGACCGGCTGCGCTCTCCGCCGCGCAGGGATAGCCAAAGACCGGCGCTCTTCATCACCGCAGAAAGCAGCGCAAACATTGCCCTTGCTGCTTTCTGCTGTTCTTTGCTGCTCTTTGCTGTTCCTTGCTGTTCCTTGCTGCTCTTTGCTGTTCTTTGCTGCTCTTTGCCGTTCTTCGCTACACCGGCCGCCGCAGCATATACTGAAACAGCTCCGGCAGATAGCGGCGCTGAGGCATATAGGTGAGCAAGGTGTCCTCGAAGCGCACCGGCCGCACCCCGCAGTAATCGTAGAGGTTGCCCAACTGCGCCGTGCGGTTGCTGGCGAGGATGTCAAACCACTGCACCGTCGCCGGCCAGCGCGGGACGATGCGGTTCATCAAAGCCGTCATGGTGCGCAGGGTGTGCGGCGGGATGCTGATGATCGTCCGGTGCGCGCCGGTCACGCGCATCACGGTGCGCAGCATTTCGTTGAAGGTCACGTACTCCGCGCCCCCGATCTCGATGGTAGCGTCCACCAGGTCGATCGCTTCCAGGCTGTTTTCGATCGCCTTGACAAGATCGAGCACATAGAGCGGATGCAGCAGGCTGTCGCCTTTACCCGGCTGGAAGAACACAAACGGGTTGGTCCGCAGCAGCATGGCGATGCCGTTCACAAAGCGGTCTTCCGGGCCGAAGATCACGCCGCAGCGCATGATCGTGTAGGCGATGCCGCTGTTACGGATCAACGTCTCGACCTGCCCCTTGACCCGGAGCAGCAGATATGCCGACGACGGCTCCGCGCCAAGCTGGCTGAGATAGATTAGGCGCCCGATCCGCGCCGAGCGCGCCGCCGCGATTACCTGGCGCGTGCCCTGGATGTCAATCCGCTCTAGATCGCGGCGTTTGCCCCACCACTGCGCGCTCGCCAGGTGAATGACGGTGTGGACGCCCTGCATCGCCAGATGCAGCGCCTCAGAGTCGTGCAGTTCGGCCTCCGCAACCTCGACGCCTTCCGGCCACGATCCGCCGCGCAGACGCCCCCGCCGCCCGGCGGGCACAGCGACCCGCACCGGCCAGCCCGCCGCCACAAGCTGGGGCACCAGATGCCGCCCGACCAGTCCGGTCGCTCCTGTGATCAGAATCATGCGCGTGCTCCTTCGGCGCCCGATTATACCACGCGCGCCATCGCGTCCAGGGCGGCGCCATCTTGCCGGGTGGCATAGCAACCTTTTGCACGGCAGCGGGTTATACCCTGCGAAGTCCGCCAACCCCAGGCGGCTTGAGATGGTATAATTACGCCGCGCGGGCAACAACATCGCCCGGCGGCGGGAACCGGGTGCCGGGGCCAACCGGCACGTGCTCACGGAATCGGAGGGATTGGCAGGTGGAATTCAAACGTGTGGTCGTCACCGGCATGGGGATTATCTGCCCGGTGGGCAACTCGCCCGAAGAGGCCTGGGCCAACGCGGCCAACGGCGTGTCCGGTGCCGAATACATCCCAGAATTTGAGAAGGCCGGTCTGAAAGTCACCATTGGCGCCCCGGTCAAGAACTTCGATGCAGAGGCGTTCATGGGCCGCCGCGAGTATCGCCGCACCGATCGCGTGACACACTTCGGACTCTACGCCAGCACCCAGGCGCTTGAGGACTCCGGCATCGATCTATCGAAAGAGGACCCATACGAATTCGGGGTGGTGATGGGCACGGGCATCGGCGGCATCCAGTCGCTGATCGACGGGATCGTCGGCGTGCTGGAAAAAGGCCCCAACAGCGTCAGCCCGCTGCTGCTGCCGATGATGCTGCCGGACAGCCCGGCGGGGAAGATCGCGATCGACCTGGGGCTGCGCGGCCCCAACATGTCGATTGCCACTGCCTGCGCGACGGGTAACAACTGCATCGGCGAGGCGTTCGAGATCATCCGGCGCGGGGCGGCCACGATGATGATGGCGGGCAGCAACGAGGCCGGGATGGTGCAACTTGCCGTCGCCAGCCTGGCGAACATGCAGGCGCTCTCGCGGCGCAACCACGACCCGAAAGCAGCCTCGCGCCCCTTTTCTGCCGACCGCGACGGGTTCCTGATCGCCGAAGGGGCAGCGGCGCTGGTGCTGGAAGAGCTGGAACACGCCAAAGCACGCGGCGCGCGGATCTATGCGGAAGTGACCGGGTACGGCAGCACCTGCGATGCGTATCATGTCACCGCCCCGCTGGAAAACGGTGAAGGCGCGCAGGAAGCCATGCGCCGCGCGCTGCGCAGCGCCGGGCTGCGCCCCGAGGACATTGACTACATCAACGCACACGGCACCAGCACACCTCTCAACGACGTCAGCGAGACACGCGCGATCAAGGCCGTCTTCGGCGAGCATGCCTATCGTGTGCCGATTAGCTCCACCAAATCCGTCACCGGCCACCTGATGGGATCGGCCGGCAGCGTCGAGGCCGTGTTCAGCATCCAGGCGATCTGCCATCAGTTCATCCCGCCCACCATCAACCTTGATGTGCCCGACCCCGAATGCGACCTGAACTACACGCCTCACGTCGGCGTGCCGGCAGAGATCACGCATGTGATGTCGAACTCGTTTGGCTTCGGCGGTCACAACGCAGTGCTGATCTTTAGCAAATACACAGACTAAATGGCCGAGCAAGGATCGCGCACCCGCCCGCTTTATCGCAGCCGGCTGGCCGCTGCCAACCGCCCGCGCGCGCTGCGCTATGCCCACATCGTCGGCTGGGGCATGGAAGTGCCGTCACAGGTGCTGACCAATTCGGACTTGGAAGCGATTGTCGACACCAACGACGAGTGGATCACGACGCGGACGGGCATCAAAGAGCGGCGCATCGCCGAACAGCGCGAGACGACGACCAGCCTCGCCACCCGCGCCGCCCAGAAGGCGCTCGACGTGGCAGACATGCTGCCGAGCGCCATCGATCTGATTATCGTCGCCACCGCCACACCGGAATACATCTTTCCCAGCACGGCCAGCATGGTTCAGGATTACCTGGGCGCCACCAACGCCGGGGCGTTCGACCTGAGCGCGGCGTGCTCCGGCTTTGTCTACGCGCTGGACATGGCCGCCAGCAAAATCCGCACCGGCGAGATCGACACCGCGGTCGTGATCGGGGCGGAGACGCTCAGCCGGGTGGTCGACTGGGCGGACCGGGGGACATGCATTCTGTTCGGTGACGGCGCCGGCGCGGTCGTGTTGCAGGGCAGCGACATCCCCGGTGGGATCCTCAGCAGTGTGTTGCGCTCGGACGGTTCGGGATGGGACATGCTCACCCTGCCGACCGTCAGCAGCCGCGACACCTACCTGCAAGACGGCAAGCACGAGATGCACCGCATCTATATGGATGGCAAGGGCGTGTTCCGCTTCGCCACCCGGATCATTGGGGACAGCATCAAGGCGGCGCTGGAACAGGTCGGCCTGACGCCCGACGACCTGACGCTGGTTATCCCGCATCAGGCCAACCAGCGGATCATCGAATACGCCGCGAAGTCGTTGAAAATCCCTGAAGAGCGCGTCTACAGCAATATCGCGCGCTACGGCAACACCTCAGCGGCCTCGATCCCGCTGGCGCTGGCCGAAGTGGCCGAGCAGGAACTGATCAAGCCGGGCGATATCCTGGCGTTTGTCGGGTTTGGCGGCGGTCTAAGCTGGGCCGCGATGATCGTGGAATGGTCGGCGCTGCCGGCCCGCACCGCTTACAGCCTGACCTGGGGCCGCCGTCAGGGCGAGTACGCGCTGGCGTGGTTGCGGCGCCCGCTGATCCGGCTGTGGCGGCGGCTGATGCTGCTCACGCCGCCGGCCATCATCCGGCGCCTGCGCCAGCGTGCCGGACTGGCTGCCGAAGACACTATCGAGACAGAACCACCCCCCCGCAGCCGGCCCGCCCACGAAGACACCCCGCCCGACGGCGCGTCTTGACGGGCGACGCGCTTCGCTCGACGGGCAAGGTCAGGGCAGCACGACGGGGAACTCGATCAGACAGCGGCTGCCGAAGTCGGCCAGCGGCCGGTTGCGCGCGATGTATTCGGCGCAGCGGGGCACGTCGGGGTCGTCGGGATGGCGTGTGTACCCGTCGCCGGCAAACAACGCGTTGACATTCAG
>DYEN01000359.1 GCA_020725705.1 Anaerolinea sp. | reverse complement strand
GGGACCGCAGCCGGGTCCAGGTCCGGCACGTAGCCGCGTTGCGGCATCAACTCGTAGTCGGTCGCGGCGACGCGATAGACCGCCTTACGCTCCACCGGGCGGCCCATCAACCGCACGCCGCTGACGCGCTTGCCGGGGGGCGCACTGTGATCCAGATGGTAGCTGAGGCCGGATACCTGGACGATCCCGACGGTATTGCCGCGCAGCGTGTGCGGCGTCTGTTTCCAAACGTCCGGCGCGGCGCCGAATTCCAGCGCGTGGGCGATCTGCTCGCCGGTCAGTTCGGCGACGCCGGGATTGGCGGGCGAGGGGCAGGCGCGGATCAGATCGCCTAACGAGACCGCCCCTGCCTTCAGCCCGCTGCTCAGATGCCCGGTGATGCACAGCGCCGCGTCCGCTTCGAGGCGCAGGCGCAGCGCATCGGCGAGCAACTGGCCCATGCCGCAGGCCCGGTCACTGGCAAGCTCCACGTCGTCGGACAGGCTGCCCACCTGCTCGCGCAGAACGCGTCGGGCTTCGGCCTGGATGCGACGCCACTCGCGCGCAACATCCGGCGCTTCGGGGCCGTCTTCGGGAACCTGGATGATCTGGCCGAACCAGCGACAGACGCGAGCATGCCCATCCAGCGTGAGGTCCAGCCGGCCCAGATAGCGCCCGAAGTGCCCTGCGTGGCAAACCGGCACGCCGCCGACATCCGTAGGATAGTCCAGCAGGGTGTGCGAATGCCCGCCGATGATAAAGTTCAGGTCCGGCAGGGCTTTGGCAAGCTGCACGTCGAAGTCATAGCCCAGGTGCGAGAGCACGCCGACCAGCTCGCAGCCCTGCGCGCGCAGGGCGTGCGCATAGCGCCAGGCCACGTCGATCGCATCCGGCATTTTGACGGGATAAAGCCGCTCGTATACCCCGTGCATGGGGCTGGTCAGGCCGATCAATCCCACGCGCACCGGCCCGCAGGGGACAATCAGCGTCGGTGTAGTGCCCGGCACGGGGGTAGGGTGGACATCGCGTGTGAGCATGTTGGCGCACACCAGCGGCAACCCGCTGCTGCGCGCGATGGCAGCCAGGGCCGAGGGGCCGTAAGTCAGCGCGGCGCCGTTGCCAACGGCGCTGGCGTTGTAGCCCGCCGCCTTGAGCAGCCAGAACATCGCCGCCCCTTTGGTCAGGTCGCTTT
>DYEN01000358.1 GCA_020725705.1 Anaerolinea sp. | reverse complement strand
GGGGCCTCGACCACCCAGGCGGAGACGCGCGGCGGCAGGCTGAGCGGCAGCCGGCCATATGGGGTTTCTCCGGGCAGATGCGGCCCTTCCAGCGGCTGGTAGACCAGGATCGGCCGGGCGCCGGTGCGCGTCAGGCCCAGCGTGGCGCCCGGCGCGTCGATGGGTGGGACGAGCGCCCCCGGCACCACGACCCGCGCCCGGCGTGCCGCTGCGCCCAACAGCCGCAGACCGTGCGCCAGATCGTCCGGTGCGATCGCGATGGCGTATGGGTGCGGCATCACAAAGTTCGCGTCAGGCGCGGCGCTGCGCGGGTGGATGAACACTTCCACCGAGCCACAGGCGCGAACGGCGGCGCCTTGCTGCCGTGCGACTGCCCGCCAATGCCCCACGATCTCGCGCAGCAGGGCACGGTTGGGCGCGCTGGCGTCGTCCATCACACGGGGTCTCCTTAGCTTTCCGGATCGCCTTCCAGTGTATCTGTTTTGAGCCTGCGCGCCACAGCGAGGGCCGCTGCTCAGTCGCCGAGCGGGTGTGCGGCGAAGAAAGCCCACAGTTCGTCGGCAGTGTTGATGTCGGTGTTGACGGCGCCGGCCACGGCCGGGTCAAGCCGGCCAATCACGCCCGGCAGGTTGTGTCCGCCGCCCGCGACCACCTCGTACAGCACCGCGCCACGCCCGGCGCAGCCGCCTACCGACAGGCGGTGCACCTGGGTGCCGGCGTCCGGATCGGCCTTGGGGACCAGCTCGTGGACCACCTGCTCCGGGGCGCAGCGGTTGTGCTCGGCCCAGAAGCCGGCGGTATCGGGCATTGAGAGCGCGATAATCTGCCCCTGGATGGCCGCCCCTTCCCAGCGCACGACGGCGTCGTGTGTGCCGTGGATCAGCATGATCGGCACGGGTGGGGCACCGGTGCAGCGGTCGATAAAGCCGGGATAGAGTGTCGCCGCCACCGAGCCGAAGGCCGCGAAGGTGTCGGGTGCGTCGCAGGCCAGGCGCTGTGTCATGAAGCCGCCGTTGGAGAAACCCATGACGTAGACCCGCTGCGCATCGAGCGCGAGGTCGCGCCCCAGGTCCGCGATCAGGCGTGTCAGAAAGCCGACATCGTCCACCCCGGCCTCAGCCGGGAACCCCGGTGTGCCGGGCAGGTAGTTCCACTCGCGGTCGATGCCGTCCGGATAGACCACGATGACTCCCTCGCGTTCGGCCAGTTCGTTGAAGCGCGAGAGGTAGGCCATGCCCGCCCCGTTGCCCGAACGCCCGTGCAGCGCGACGATCACCGGCCACGCGCGGGCCGGGTCGTAGGCGCGCGGCACGTACAGGGTGTAGCTGCGCGGGATGCCGCCCCACAAAGCGCCGGCGGGTGCCTGAGCGGCGGCGAGTGAAGCCGCCAGCTCTTCCGCGCTCACCTCTCGTAGCAGAAAGTCCGCCAGCAGCGTGCTGATATCGAAGCCGGTCTGGTTGAGCGCGTAGTCGCCCGCCCGCGCCCAGTTCGCGCCGACGCCCGGCAGCAGGGCCAGCGTCACGCTGCCGCCGTCCGGGCACGGGCCGGTGGACGCCACAATGCGCTGCTCCGAGCCGACCAGCGCCACCGGCTGGCAGCCGAAACGCGCTACCCAAAACGCCAGCGTGCCCGCCAGATTGATGCGCCGTGGTTCGACACCGGGAGCCGGCGTGACCCGGCGCGCCTCGGCCAGAGTCAGCGCATCCGGGTCGTTGAGCGGGGCGCTGGCATCTTGCGCGCCGAACACGATCAGCAGCCGGACCGGCCCGGACTCGGGCGGGCAGGTGCTGAGGTGGTAATCCCATAGCGTGGCACCGACGACCGCGACCCCGGCGAAGCGCTCCGGCATCCCACAGGCCGCCGCATACGCCAGCGTGCCACCCGCGCCCTGGCCGGCCAGGACCACGCGCGTTGGGTCAATGGTATAACGCGCGCTCACGTCGTCGATCAGCGCGCTAAGGAAGCCGAGATCGTCGATCGGCTGCGGTTCTGGGAACCAGTTAGGCCGCGGGCGACTATCATCCCAGTACAGGTCGGCGCTGTCCGGATAGGCGACCAGAAACCCGTCCTGACCGGCCAGCGCGTCTAGCCCGCTCAAAGCGCGCAGGGCTTTGCCGGACGAGCCGAAGGGGTGCAACGCGATCAGCAGCGGGGCGGGGTGCGCCGGGTCATACTGCGCGGGCACGGTCAGCGTGTAGCTGCGGGCCAGGCCGCCGTGTTCGAGCGTAAAATCGAGCGTCTGTGGCTCCTGGGCGGCGGCGGGCGCCGGCCCGGCCAGCAGCGCGAGAAGCGTCAGAACCAGTGCCCCTGCGGTAAGTCGGCCCATGGTGGCATGTCCTATCTGTGATCGGCGTGGCTGAAAAGTTATACGGGGCGAGGCCGTTGATCTGCGGAGTATCGCGCCGGGTCAGGCGCGCGCGGCACGCTGGCGCATGATCTCAAACGCCAGCACCGCGGCGGCGGCGGTCGTGCCAAGTGACTGCTCGAACGCCCGCCCGTAGGGGATCGCCAGCAGCAGATCGGCCTGCTCCAGGAACGAGCGCGTGATCCCGCGTCGCTCGCCGCCGATCACCAGGAACAGCGGGCCGCTCAGATCCGCCTCGTAGATCGAGATGGCTCCCTGTTGCGCGGTGCAGGCGACGGTCAGGCCGCGGGCGCGGAAGTGCGTCGCCGCATCGAGCGCGGTTTCTGCCACGGCGGTTGGCATCCACTCCGACGCCCCCGCCGAGGCCCGCGCCACGATCCCCGCCGCCGAGAGCCAGTTGCGCGGGCGAACGACCAGCCCGTCCGCCCCGGCAGCGTACAGCGCGCGCACCGCCTGGCCGAAGTTGAACGGGTCTTCCACGCCGTCGAGCATCGCGACAAACGGGGCGCGGGCGCCGTCGCCGAGGGCATCCAGCGGCTCGAACCGGCGCGGTCCGACCTGCGCGATCACACCGCCGTGCGTCGTGCCTGCGACGGCGGTGTCGATCACGGCAGCATCGACCCGCTCAACGCGAATCCCGGCGTCTCGCGCGGCGTGCTCCAGCCGGACAATGCCAGGATCCCACTTGTCGCGGCGGATCAGGATGGCGTGGATCGGGCGGCTGCCCGACTCCAGCGCCGCGCGGACCGACACAACCCCCTCAAGTACGGCGATCTCGGACACGCTGCCCCCCGGCCAGGTTGTCTAGTCGCTCACCACAAACTCGATCAATTCCGGCAGGCGCTGGGCGAAGCCGGGCGGGTAATCGTGCCCCAGGCCGTCGTAGGTCAGCAGACGTATAGGCACTCCGGCGGCTTCCAGCCGGTCCGCCAGCGCGATGACATCCCCGGCCATCGGATCGCGCGATCCGATCACGATTGCGCCGCGCAATCCGACGGCGGGTGGCACGGCCAGCAGCTCGCCGTGCTCGTCCAGCCCGCGGATCAACGGACCGCTTGGGGCCACGGCGATGAACCCGTCCGCGGGGATCACGCCGCGCAGCGCCAGCGCGATCGCCGTCTCTGCGCCCATCGAAAAGCCGCCGACGACGAAATGCCCCGCTTCGATGGGATATTCGTCGCGCAGGGCGTTGTAGTGCGCCTGTAACTCGCGCTCGGCCTGGCGGCGGTTATCCCAGACGTAGCGATTCGGCCCGGCCACCTGCGACGACTGAGCCGAGGCGACCAGCCAGCCTCGTTTCAGCAAGCCGAGCCAGTGCGTCAGTTCGCGCCGGCCATCGTGCAGGTTGCCGTGCAGCGTCAGCAGCACCGGCAGCGGCTCACGCGCCTGTTCGGGCAGGTGGACGAACAGCTCCGGACGGGCGGCTGCCAGCGCCGATGCGCGGCGCCGGTCGGAGTCTGCCCGCAGCGCCTTGAACTCGTCCAGGCCGCGCAGCGCCGCCAGGTCCGGGCTTTCCCAGAAGACGGGTGCGTACCAGTACCCGGCGTCCAGCGCCGCGCGCAGCAGGCGTAGCGCCAGCGCGGGATCGTGCAAGCGGGCGGCCATGCTCGCCTGAAAGTGGAGCAGAATTGCCTCGTCGTCTGGATAGTGTGGCTGGGCGGCGGCTGCGCGTTCCATCGCCTCGCGATAGCGGCCCGCGCTGTGCAGACGGGTCAGCTCGCGGTAAAACGTCCCAAAATCCGGGTAAGCCTCGCTCATCGGGGGTGTGGCCTTTCCTCATCTTGCTCCGCCGAGGCCGGGCGAAGTCTGCAATCAGACGTCTTCCGGCTCGGACTCCCACTCGAAAAAGCCGCGCACCCCCAGCGTGCGATCGGCGATCTGCCCGGCGAGCGCTCGTTGTGTGCCGGGGTCGTGCGCCAGGGCGAGCCGGCGCGCCAGGCCGGCCAGCTCTGGGTCGAGCGTCTCCAGCGCGGCGATCAGGTCTTTGTCGCGCGGGATGTTGTGCCGCGCCTGGCGGAACGCGTAGCGGAGCATCTTATGTATCGCTCCGGCCAGGATCAGCCCGCCGCCCGCCGGGTCTTCGTCGATCACGTCGAGCGCGTCCTCAAACTCCAGCGCGGCAACATACCGCTCCCAGCGCAGGTCTGTTGCGGATGGCGCGGGGACACGGCGCAGTTCGGCCCGAGCCTGCGCGCGCAGCCGTTCGACGACCGGATCGAGCGCCAGCACGACAGCGCCCTCGGCCAGCATGTGCGCGGTGAGGGGGCGCGAGCGGCGGGCCTCTTCGGCAAAGTAGCGTTCGATCTGGTGCGGCGGGTTAACGAATATCTCGGCGGGAACCCCGTTGAACCGGCGCTGGACGCGCTGGCGCTGCGGGCGAGTCCGGACCACGTACAGGTCAAGGTCGCTGGTGGCGCGCCCCTGCCCGCGCAGAATCGACCCGGCGGCGATGATGCCCACCACGTCGTCATAGCGGCCCACGATGTATGCCGTGGCCTCGCGCAGGGCGCTACGGTAGGGTTCGGGCAGGTCGGGCAGCGTGCAGCGCGCCAGCCTGGCCTGGACATCATCACACATGGCCCCGCCTCGTGCACAGGCGGCGGGCAGCACCGCACCCCGGCTGGCCGCTCATGCGCCGGTCTCCTGCTCCCAGTGTTTGGCCCGCTCGACCGCGCGCTGCCAGCCCGCGATCAGCCGCTCGCGTTCCGCGTCCAACATGCGCGGTTCGAAGATACGCTCAAGCTGCCAGTTGGCTTCCAGGTCGTCGCAGCACGACCAGAACCCGACCGCGATCCCGGCCAGGTAGGCTGCGCCGAGCGCGGTCGTCTCCGTAACCGCCGGCCGCTCAACCGGCACGCCAAGCACATCGGCCTGAATTTGCATCAGCAGGTTGTTTTGCGAGGCGCCGCCGTCCACGCGCAGGGCGCTCAGCGCGATGCCCGAATCGCGGTGCATGGCTTCGAGCACGTCGCGGGTCTGGAGCGCGATGGCGTCGAGCGTGGCGCGCGCGATGTGGGCGCGGGTGGTGCCGCGCGTCAGCCCGATCAGCGTGCCGCGCGCGTAGGCGTCCCAGTGCGGCGCGCCAAGGCCGACAAAAGCCGGGACGAAATACACCCCCTCGGCGCTCTCGACCTGGCCCGCCAGCGCCTCGACTGCCGCCGCCGAGTCGATGATCTGCAGACCATCGCGCAGCCACTGCACCGCCGCGCCCGTGACGAAGATGCTGCCTTCCAGCCCGTAGGTCACCGGCTCCCCGGCGCCAAGCTGCCACAGGATTGTGGTCAGCAGGCCCGAACCGGACGCCATACCATCCTGGCCGGTGTTCATCACCACAAAGCTGCCGGTTCCGTAGGTGTTCTTCGCCATGCCGGGTTTCAGGCAGACCTGGCCGAAAGTCGCCGCCTGCTGATCGCCCGCGATGCCCGCCAGCGGGATCGGCGCGCCAAAGATGTGCGCGGCGGTCTCGCCGTAGACTTCGCTTGAGGGCCGGACTTCGGGCAGCAGCGCGCGCGGGATGTTCAACCGCGCCAGGATCTCGGTGTCCCAGTCGCCGGTGTGGATATTGTAGAGCAGCGTCCGGCTGGCGTTCGAGACATCGGTGATGTGCAGCGCGCCGCCGCTGAGGTTCCACAGCAGCCAGCTATCGACCGTGCCAAAGGCCAGCTCGCCCGCTTCGGCGCGAGGGCGAACGCCGGGGACGTTGTCCAGCAGCCAGGCGACCTTGGTGCCGGAGAAATAGGCGTCGGTGACCAGGCCGGTCTTCTCGCGGATGATGCGGTCGAAGCCTTCGGCCTTCAGCGCGTCGCACATGGCGGCGGTGCGGCGGCACTGCCAGACGATGGCGTTGTACACCGGCTCGCCCGTTGCGCGGTCCCAGATGATGGTCGTCTCGCGCTGGTTGGTGATGCCGATTGCACGCACGTCGGCGGCGCGCACGCCGCGCTGATCGAGCACCGCCCGCGCCACGTCGCGCTGGCTGCGCCAGATGTCGTGAGGGTTGTGCTCCACCCAGCCGGGCCGCGGGAAGATCTGGGGGAATTCCTGCTGGGCAGTGGCGAGCGGGTGCCCGGTTTCGTCGAACAGAATCGCCCGCGAACTGGTTGTGCCCTGGTCGAGCGCCAAAATGTATTGAGCCATGCGTCTCTACGCCTTTCATGCGCTTCATGCCGCTCCGTGCGCCTATTATAGCCGCGCCTGGCAGCCGGCCCACTTTGGGTGTGGTGGCGAGGCGCACGCAAGGGGAGTAAGATTACCCGCAGTGGCGCAGGTGCGCACCCCAGGAGATATTTGCGCAATGACAGAACCGGTTCGCGTCCGCCGGGTCGAATCGAAGGCGGACTATGATACGCTGTTAAAGTTTCCGTGGACTCTCTACAAAGGCAATCCGTACTGGGTGCCGCCCCTGCTCTCAATGCAGAAGCACAAGCTCGACCGGCAGCATAACGCCACCTGGAAGCACATGGAAGGCGAGTATTTTATCGCCTGGCGCGGCGCGCAGCCGGTGGGGACCATCGCGGCCTTTATCAACCACCGGCACAACGAGTTCCACAACGAGCATATCGGCTTCTTCGGGCTGTTCGAGGTTTACGACGATCAAGAGGCGGCGAGCGCGCTGCTGAACACCGCGGCGGATTATGTGGCCGGGCTGGGCTACGACGCCATTCGCGGCCCGGCGACCTTCTCCACCAACGACGAGTGCGCCGTGCTGATCGAGGGTTTCGACGACCCGCCCGTCGTGCTGATGCCCTACAATCCCCCCTACTACGCGCGCCTGATTGCCAACACGCCCGGCTTCGAGAAGGTGATGGACCTATACAGCTATTACATCACGCTCGAAGGCGTCCACCAGGCCAGGGAGCGCCTGGACAAGCTGTTTCGCATCACGCAGAAGAACAACGAGCGCCGTGGGATTACCGTCCGCCCCATCGACCGCAAGAACCTCAAGCAGGAATTCATCCTGTTCCGCAACATCTACAACAAGGCGTGGGAGCGCAACTGGGGCTTTGTGCCGGCCTCTGACGAAGAACTTGACGAGCTGGTCAAGGCGCTGGGGCAATATTTCGATCCGCGGCTGGCGTTCTTTGCCGAGGTGCACGGCAAGCCGATCGCCTTCATCCTCGCCATTCCGGACATGAACCAGCCGCTGCACCGCGCCTACGCGCGGCCCGGCAAGCCGGAAGCCTTGACCCTGCTCCAGGTCCTGTGGCACTGGAAGGTGCGCTCTAAGATCAACCGCATCCGCATCATGCTGATGGGCGTGGAAGAAGGCTATCGCGGGATCGGCGTCGAAGCGGCGATGTTCGCCGAGCTGTACCATGTGGCGTCCGGCATGGGGTGGCGGTACGCCGACGGCGGCTGGGTGCTGGAGACGAACACGGCGATGTCGCGGCTGGTCGAGGCACACAACGGGCGCATCTACAAACGCTACCGCTTCTTCCAGCGCGAGCTAAAAGCGCCGCCTTCGGGCGCGGGCAGCTAATCCATCAGGCTGGTGATGGCGGCTTCGGCAGCTTCTGAGGGTGGCATGCCGCGTAGCACATTGGCGAAGCTATCTTGCAGCGCCGCCGCCGCGCTGCCGCTGCGCTGCGTGGTGGTGACGATCTCGCCGTGCGGGATCAGCGCCGCCGCAAACTCCGCGTAGGCTTCATCATCCCACAGCGCCAGAGCGCGTTCCTGGGTGGGGATCACCCGCAGCGCCTCGGTGAGCGCCGCCTGCTGGCTGACGCGCATCATCCACGACAGAAATGCCCGCGCGCGGTTCTGCCGGTCCGGGTCCTGCGTGACCAGCACCCACACCCATCCGTTCAGCGCCGTGATCGGTTCGCCGTCGTGGGTGGGAATGGGCGCCAGACCCACCGCCTGCATGTCTGCACGGCGCGCGAGATAGACGGTCGAATCAACGCCGATCAGGGTCAGTTCGCCGCCCGCGAAGGCATTCCAATAGCCGGCAGGCTGCGTATACTCCAGCAGTTCCGCGTCGAAGATACCCTGCGTCACCCCGGTCGCGTAATATTGCAGGATCGTCAGCAGCGGCACGCGGTCCAGCACAGGCGCGCCGTTGGCATCGGCCAGCCGCCCGCCCGCGTGCAGATATTGCAGCAGCACGGTGGTATTGACCGCCGCGCTGGGGCCGCTGCCGCCGGGGAAGCGGTAGGCCGGGGATTCGCGCAGCACGTCGGAGAACGCGCGCAGCGGCTCGTCGAACTCCGGCGCCCGATACAGGTTGTGGGTAAAGGTCAGCGCGTAGGGCACGCCGTAGAGCGTGCCGTCGACCTCGCCCAGTGCCCGCGCACCCGGCAGCAGGTTGCTCTCCAGAATCTCCGGCGGGACCCAGTCTGCGATGGGAACTAGCAGCCCTTCTTCTGCCGCGCTGACCATGTCCGCCCGGCGCATGAGCGCGAGATCGGGCAACGCGCCCGGCGCGACCGGCGACGCTGTGCGCAGCGTCGAGAGGATGCTGCCCAGCCCGCTCGAACGCTTGCGGCGTACCTCAAGCTCGTAGCTCTGGTAGGTTTGGCGGAAGCCGTCGAGCTGGCGCAGCAGAAGCGCCTCGGCCTGCTCGTCCGTGTCCGGGTACAGCTCATCCGGCCACCAGACGCGCACGCGGGGCGTCTCAGGGGTCGCTTGGGGGGGCGGCGCCGCGCCATAGCCGGCCAGGGTGATGACGTCCCCCCTGGCGGAGACGGGCGTCGGGGACGGCAACGCGACGGTGATGGCCGTCTGGGGGCGCTCGATCAACAGCGCAGACAGGCCGGCGGCACCGGCAAGCGCGACGAGCGCAAACAGCGAGTAAAACGTGATCCAACGCTGCGCCAAGGTGAGCATCCTCTCAGCGGGGCCGACGGGAAGGTGCGGCAGCTCGGAACTGCTGCCGTCAGGCCAGGCCCTGCATCACCCGGTCAACCATCTGGTTCAGCGTGTCCAGGTTCTCGACGGTCAGGTCTGTGTCGGGGATGTAGAGGTTGAAGGTGTCTTCCACAAACACGCCAAAATGAGCCAGCGAGAACGAATCGATCAATCCGCCGGTGATCAGCGGCTCGTCGTCCCGCAGCGGATAGCCGGGGTTGCGGATCAGCTCGGCCAGCACGAAAGCGCGCAGTTTGTCTTTGACGTCGGACCGGTCCATGATGGTCTTGTCCCCCGTGTGATCATGCGGCGCGGCGCGCCAGGGTCGCCAACGCGCTCCAGTCTACCGGGATCGGCGCGCGCTGCAAGAATCCCCCGCCGCCCGAACGTCGCTCAACACGAACGGCCAGCGCGGAGCTGGCCGTCGGCACGGTCGAGATGGCTATAACAGGCGGAGGGGGTGGGATTCGAACCCACGGTAGGGACAGGCCCTACAACGGTTTTCGAGACCGCCCCGATCAACCACTCCGGCACCCCTCCGTATCGGCTATACAGTTGTTAACGGCGCGCCGCACTACTTTTGACCTTGCGCGCGCAGCTCGGCGAAGAACTCAACGATCAGCGCGGCGCACTCTTCGGCCAGCACCCCGCCGGTGACCTCGACGCGGTGATTGAGCTGCGGATGGTTCAGCAGGTCGAGCACGCTGCCGCCCGCCCCGGCTTTGGGGTCGGGCGCCCCGTAGACCAGCCTGGGCAGCCGCGCCAGAACCATCGCCCCGGCACACATCGCGCACGGCTCCAGCGTGCAGTAGAGCGTCACGCCTTCCAGCCGCCAGTGGCCTAGGATGCGCGATGCTTCCCGGATCGCGATCAGCTCCGCGTGGGCCGTCGCGTCGCCGTCGGCTTCGCGGCGGTTGTGCGCTCGCGCCAGGATCGCGCCGTCGCGCACGGCCACGGCGCCGATGGGCACATCGCCGTGCTCGCGCGCGCGCCGGGCCTCGTCCAGAGCTACGCGCATCCAGGTGAGATCGTCCATCGCGCGCGCCATTATACCACGCCGCCCGGCCCACCGGAAGACTGACTTCGGCGCCGGGGGCCGCCCTCAGAACAGCGAGAGCTGGTTGGGGGATGGCCCGGTGGCGTCGGACGCTTCGTCATTCGCGTCCGGGTCGAACTCGTCATCGAATGCATCCGCCTCAAGTGTCGCCTCGCCGGTGGTGTCCTCTACCGGCACGGCGTCGTACACTGAGCCGTCCAGATCGCTGTCGGGCGCGGGATCGTGCAGGGCCGCGTCCGGCAGCGGCGCGTTGTCAGCGATCTCCGCTTCCGGCGCGTCCGCCGTTTCGAGCGCCTCTGCCCGCAGCGCGGCGAGTTCCGCCTCGCTCAGGCCGGTGGTCAACAGCACGTGGCGCAGAGTCGGCTCGGTGACCGTGTCGTGTGTCCGGATGACGTGGATGTAGTGCGCGCGCAGGCACGCCTGCCACTCGTCGAAGAAGATGCTGTCTCTGGGGGTCATAGCCGCTGCACCATCTGCGGCGCTGTGCCGCGGTGATATGGCTTCAAGCACCAGATACAGTAGCGAGGATCGCCCCGCTTGGCAAGAGCGCCTCGCCGTTGACAAGGGAAGCGCGCGCCGCTATACTTCGCCCGACGTTCGCGCTTGAACACACGAGAAAGGAGGCATCCGGTGATGGTACTTGCGAATAACGTCCCTGCTGCCGCACTCACACCGCGGGCCATGACCGGATTGCCCCTCTAAGTTGCCGGGCAACCGGCCGGTTTCTTGCGACGCTTCCGCCGTGGGTGTTGGACCTGACACGCCGCGGCGTTTTTATTCATAGCCATAAGCCGAGCGACGCCCCTGATGGGGTGGTAGTTGACGGATAAACGACCATGAACCCAACCGATCAACATGACCGGTCCGGTCATGTGATGAACGAAAAATCGGCGCGCACACTCGAGCTGCCGAAGATCCTCGAGCGGCTGGCAAGCTATACGTCGTTCTCGGCGGGCGCGGAGCTGGCGCGCAGCCTGCGCCCGACGCCCTATCTTGACGAGGCGCAGGAACGCCAGCAGGCCACCACCGAAGCACGCCTGCTGCTGAATACCCACGATCATATCGGCATGGGCGGCGCGCGCGACGTCCGCCCGGCGGCGCTGTCTGCCGCGCGCGGAGTCACGCTGGAACCGGCGGTGCTGCTCGACATCCGCGCCACGCTGCGCCAGGCAACGACCCTGCGCCGCACACTGGGCCGCCTGAGCAACCAGTTCCCCCACCTGGCCGCGATCGCCGAGCGCCTGGAAGAGTGCACCGGGGTTCAGCATGAGATCGCCCGCGTGTTGGACGAGACCGGCCAGGTGCAGGATTCGGCGAGCACCCGGCTGGCGACCATCCGCCGCGATCTACGCATCGCCTTTGACCGGCTGCAAAGCAAGCTGCAGAACATCGTGCACAACGCGGAGAACGCCAAGTTCCTGCAAGAAACTCTGATCACGCAGCGGCACGGGCGCTATGTCATCCCGCTGAAGAGCGAGTTCAAGGGGCGCATCCCCGGCATCGTGCACGATCAAAGCTCCAGCGGGGCGACGCTGTTCATCGAGCCGCTGGCGACGGTCGAACTGAACAACGCCTGGCGCGAGCTTCAGCTTGAGGAAGAAAACGAGGTCCGCCGCATTCTGCGCGAGCTAAGCGAGCTGGTCGGGCACGAGTCGAAATACATCGTCCGCACGGTCGAGACGCTGGCCGAGCTGGACCTGATCTTTGCGCGGGCCAAATACGCGGATGCGCTCGACGCAAACCCGGTCGAGCTGGTGGGCTTTCGCCAGGCGCCATACCCGCATCCCGGTAGCACGATCCATCTGCTGGCCGCGCGCCACCCGCTGCTCGATCCGAAAACGGTTGTGCCGATCGACGTCGACATCGACGAAGACACCTACGTGCTCGTGATCACCGGTCCCAACACCGGCGGCAAGACGGTTGCGCTCAAGACGGTCGGGCTGTTGACGCTGATGGCGCAGTGCGGGATGCACCTGCCCGTCGCGCCCGGCTCGCGCCTGACGGTCTTCGAAGATGTCTTCGCGGACATCGGCGACGAACAGAGCATCGAGCAGTCGCTATCGACGTTCTCGTCGCACATGAAGCAGATCATCGAGATTCTGCAGGCGGCCAACGAGCGCTCGCTGGTCATCCTTGACGAGCTGGGCGCGGGGACCGACCCGGCAGAAGGCTCGGCGCTGGCGCGCGCGCTGCTTGACGATCTGGTGGCGCGCGGGATCACAACCCTGGTCACCACGCACCACCCGGAGCTGAAGATCTACAGCCATGAGAAAAAGGGTGTGCGCAATGCCAGCGTCGAGTTCGACCTGGAGACGCTGGCGCCGACCTACCGGCTGATCGTGGGCCTGCCGGGGCGTTCCAACGCGCTGGCGATCGCCGAGCGACTGGGCCTTCCGGCGAGCATCATCGAGAAGGCGCGCGGGCTGGTGACCGAGGAAGACCTGATCGCCGACGACCTGCTCGACGAGATTCACAAGACGCGCGAGGAAACCCGCCGCGCCCTGGCTCAAGCGGCCCAGGCTCAGGCCCAGGCAGAAGGGCTGCGCAACACGCTGCGCGAGCGCCTGGAAGCGATTGAGGACGAGCGGCGCGAGCTGCTGGCTCAGGCGCGGCAGGAAGCCGCCGCCGAGCTGGAGGCCCTGCGCGCCGAGATCCGCCGCGTGCGCAAGCAGTTGGCGGCTGCCGGCCAGCCTCTGGACGCGATCCGCCGGGTGGCCGACGAGATCAAGTCGATCGAGGGCGATCTGGACGAGCTGCCCGTCCCGGCGGTGGAGATGCCGGACGACGTGGACGACGAGCGCGCGCTGCGCCTGGGCGATCTGGTCTGGGTGCAGTCGCTGGGCGTCGAAGGGCAGATCATGGAGTTGGGCGAGGCCGATGCCGAGGTGCAGGTCGGGCGGCTGCGCCTGCGCGCCAAGCTGGATGACCTGGCCTATCGCAGCAAGAGCGAGAGCAAGCGCGACAAGAAGCGCACCGCCCGTTCGATGTCCGGCGAGGCGGTCAGCGCCCCGCCGCGCACCGCGTCGCCCGGGCTGGAGCTGGACCTGCGCGGCCAGACGGTCGAGGAATCGATCCCTACGCTGGAAGACTACCTTGACGCGGCGTACATGGCCGGGCTGCCCTTTGTGCGCATCATCCACGGCAAAGGCACCGGCGCGCTGCGCCAGGCCATTCGCGAGCGGCTCAACGGCCACCCACTGGTGAAGGCGTACGCGCGGGGGGACGAAAAAGAGGGTGGCGACGGGGTGACCGTGGTCAGCCTGGTGCCGTCGAGCTAGCGGCTGTGATGAATCTTGTAAACAAACCGGGTCGCGACAGGCGGCCCGGTTTGTTGAACGAATATCAGCCGAAATGCAGCGGTCGGCTCTGCGGCCACGGCTCGATACGCTCGGAGACGGCGCGCGCGCCGTGCGCCAGCAGCAGATCGCGCGCGCGCCCGGCGTCGGTCGTGGTGATGACGTTGAAGGCGAGCAAGGTGCGCTCCGGGCTTTTGTCGGCGCTGTTGACGCGCAGCCGGTACTCGGACACCACGCGCTCGAAGCCGGTTGTATCTTTCCCGTACTCGATCAGGCTGATCTGGTCACGCGGGGCGCCGGCTTTCTCCAGCGCGTCGAGCGCCTCGCGTGCCTCGGCGGCACGCTCGAATACGGCCAACACTGCTTTCATGGTCTTCCCCTCTGTGTTCGGCGCCGTGCACTCCATTCCTCTAGCGGATCGAGTATACCGTTCCGGCGCTCTGCCGCCTACCGCCTGCCCCCGCGCGGGCTGTCAGCCGACCGGGAACGCGCCCACCCACTCGGCAAAGACATCATCCAGGTCGGCGCCGAGCGACCGCTCGAAGCTTGCCAGCATGTCCGCCGGCTCGGCGATCCGGTAGCGGTACGCCGCGAAGTAGTCGCGCAGAGCGGCCAGCACGGCCTCAAGCCCGTAGGTGTCGGCCAGCGCGCCGAAGAACAGCGGCCCTTTCTGATAGACCAGGTAATAGTAAGCGGTCGCGTCGTAGGCGCTCGCCGGCAGGCCAATCGGCCGGTCGAGACCGGTCGCCAGCGCCAGGAAGCGGGTGTACTGCGCCAGATAGGCTTCCATCGCGGCCTCGAACGACGCCTCGCCTTCGAGATCGCGGATGAACAGCGCGGTGGCGAACTGTGCCAGCGCCTCGTCCATCCAGGGGTCGAGCGTCTGATCGTTGCCGACCAGGCTATACCACCACTGGTGCGCGGTCTCATGCACGATCACGAACAGGAAATTGTCGCCGTTCTCGTCCCACAGCCGGTCGCCGACGACGAACAGGCCGGGATACTCGACCCCGCCCGCACGGGTCGGCGTCTGGACGACGTCCAGCTCGGCAAAAGGATAGGCGCCGAACGTGGTGTTGAAGAGCTTAACCGCTTCCTGCGTGACGCGCAGCGCGACGAACGCGTTGAATTCGGCGTTAACACGGGCCGGATCGTAGCTGATGCGGATGGTGGTCCCATCCTGCTCGCCGTTGAGCGTCACATAGTGTGTGCTGGCGAAGATGGCAAAGTCACGCATGAGGGGCGCGATGTACTCGTGCACCAGCGTCCCCTCGGCGCCCGCGTGCTGCGCGATCTCGATCCCGCTCGTGGCGAAGACCAGGTCTTCCGGCGCGGTGATCGTGACCTCATAGAAGGCTGTTTGGCTGTAGACGGCGTCGCCCTGGGCGTGATCGGTGACGTCCCACCACCCGTTACCCGGCTCGTACACCGACAGGACCGGGTAGGCGTTGGGCAGCGCGAGCACACCGTCCAGATAGCTGAACTGCGCGTAGAGGCGGACACGCCCTTCCCAGATGGTCAACTCGTAATCCAGCGCGAGGGTGGTTGCAGCGCCAGGCGCGAGCGGGGCGGGCAGCGGCACGCGCAGCACCGTGCCGGTCGCGTCGAGGTGGGGGGTCACGGCGTGGCCGTCGACCGTGACACGCAAAACGAGCAGCTTGCCCCCATACGATTCCAGATTCGGGTACAGTCGGAAGACGATCTCGTCAAGCGCGTCCGGCGCCCGGTTGGTATAGCGCACGCGCTGGTATCCGTCGATCACCGCCTGGGTGGGGGTCAGTGCGAGCGCCATGTCGATCGTGTAGTGCGGCGCGTGGGCATGTGCGGCAAGATCGCCGACGAACTCCGGCAGCATGGCGGGGGCAAAGCGCGCCAGCGGCTCGTCGCCCGGGGCCTGGGCCGTTGCGGGCACGCCTGCCCCGGCGAGGATGAGCACGGCTGCCAGTGCAAGCAACCCGCCAAGCCGCAGAAGTCCGCGCCGCTCCATCATGACCCCTTCTCTCCCAACCTTCACCGCGCAGCGCGCCTGCCGGTCTGTGCCCTATGATAGCAGCGAAGGCCGCCCGCACGAAACCGGCGATAGACCGGCCCGGTAGCCCTTAGCCACCGGGCGAGGGCGCGGTGGACACGTCCAGACCGGGGAACTCGCCGACCCATTCCCGGAAGATCGCGTCGAGGTCCTCGCCGGTTGCGTCTTCGAAGGCGGCCAGCACGTCTGCCGGGCGGGCGACCTCGTAGCGGTGGCGCTCGAAGTAAAGTTGGAGCGCCGCCAGAAGGCGCTCGGTGCCGAGCAGCCGCTCCAGCTCGGCATAGAACAGCGGCCCCTTGACATAGATGATCAGGCCGTAGTTGTTGTCGACGTAGGACGCCACCGGCAAATTGAGCGGCAGATCCGGCGCGCCAGTGCCGCGGTAGTAGCTGTAGGATCGCTCGTCGGCGGCCAGGTGCTCCTGGGCGCGTCGTTCGCCGTGAACCGCGCGCATATACAGGTACTCGGAGTAGGCCGTCAAAGACTCATCCAGCCAGGGCTGCTCGACCTGATTGTTGCCGACCAGGCTGTACCACCACTGGTGCGCCACCTCGTGCGCGGTGGTGATCTCCAGGAAGGCGTTGCCGCGCTCCCAGTTGCGG
>DYEN01000357.1 GCA_020725705.1 Anaerolinea sp. | reverse complement strand
GCGTGGCCCGCAACCCGCAACGCATCCTGCAGCAGGCGCACGTCGGCGCCGCGCATCCCGATCTTAAGTTCGCGTCGAAGTGGTGACATGATCTCTGCTCCTGAACTGGCAGCCGCACGGCGTGCGTGTGCTAATGCAGACTGAACGGGATCGTCAGGGTGGTGCCCAGCGTGAGGCCGCCCCCCTGCGGCACCAAACCGATGCCAAAGCTGGTCAGCCGCCCTCGCGCATAGCCAAAATACGAATAGCCGAGCGCCGGACCGGATGGCAGCTTGGGATCGTCCGGCAGTTTGTAGATGTCGCGCGCGATGGGTGGGACCGGCGATGGATCGGGCGCCGTCTCGATCGAAGGCAGGTAGGTCAGGCCAAAGACGTGCGCCGACCCGCTGAAACCTTCCTCGGACGTGAGCGTAAAGCGCCCGGTGGCGTAGGTCAGCGGCGGGATGTATCCCGAGGCCGTGCCCTGGAAGCGGTACGCGCCGCTGTATTCGACCGTGCCGGTCGTCGCCAGGCGCAGCGACGGGATGCCAAGCAGAGTCAGGCGCCCGGTCGCCTCGATATCGACGCCGCTCTCGCGCAATTGACCGGACGCGCTGAGGTTGAACCGCGCCAGATTCAGCGCGGACGCCAGCTCGCTGCGCAGCCGGAGCTGCCCGCCTTCCAGCAACTCGCCGCGCCCGCTGAGCGTCCCCAGCGTGAAGCCCGGTACCTGCACCGCGCCGGTGAAGCGCACATCGCCGGTTGCCTGCGTGAGCGAACTGCGCAGCGTCGAGCCGATGTCGCTGAAGGCGATCCGGCCGGGGATCGGCGCCTGGAACTGCCCGCGCGCCAGGAAGCTCCCCCACACGCCCTCGCCGACGGTGCCGACGATCCCAAACGCCCGGCCGGTCGCAGTGGCGCGGCGCGTTTCGGTGTCGAGCCGCAGCACCGCTCCGGCCTCGGCCCGGACCGGTGTGCCGCGCTGCTGAGGCTCGCCCGCCCGCTCGGCTTCCTCGCGCGGGCTAGGGAACCGGTCGTTGGGGTCGGTTCCACGCCCCGGATCGCCGCCCACACGCAGGTTCGCGTCCAGTTCCAGCCGCGCGCCGACCGTCAGGTTTCCGCTGGCCGAGCGCGACGGGTCGAGCAGGTTGTGAAGCTGCACGCTGCCCGAAACCGGGATCACGTCGGTGCGCAGGCGGATATCGGTCAGACGGAACGGCCCCAGCTCAACGTCATCATCCGTCTGCATCCCGCCCCGGTCCGAGCCGCGCACGGGGTTGTCGCGCGCGTAGCGATAGAGGTTGGCGCCGTCCACCAGCCCGGCAGGGTCGGGTGCGGTCCAGCGCCCCAGCCACGGCGCGTAATAGCGCGCGCCCATGGCATACAGGCATGTCACGTCGTCCTGCTCACGCCCGGTGTAGCGATAGCGCTTGCGCTGGACCTCGGCCAGGGTCCGCCCTGCCTGGTAAGACGTGGCGCCAAAGGGATAGTATTCCTCATAGCTGATCACCGCCGCGGCGTGATCCAGTTCCAGCGCAGCGGAGTGCTGATGGTTGCCGTGCTGATAGCGGTGCAGCGTCTCGGGGACGGTCCCCGGCGCGTCGGCGTCAACCGTCTTGGTCTCAACCAGCGCGATCAGCCGCCGGTCGTCCATGATCGGCAGCGTTTCGCGCTCCAGCCGCAGCGCGCCGGACGCGATCACCCGGCGGCGGAACAGCTCCAGCCCGCCCAGGTAGAGCCGTTCCTCGCGCAGCCCGCCGCGTTCCACCACCACGCGGATACGCTGGCCCTGCGCGTCGTAGACAAAATACGCCTCGCTTGTACCGCGCCGGACATGCCGCAGGCGGTCGTTGAAATCCCACTCGCTCAGGTCGAGGTGTGGCAGCATCAGGTTGCCGTGCGCGTCATGCGCGTAGGTGAACGTCGCGCCCCCGACGCTGACCCGGTCGAGACGGTTGCTATCCGGCGCGTAGGTGTAGCTCTGCGTCCACTGCTGCAAAAAGGCTCCGTTCCCCGCGTGATGCACGATCTCCAGCAGGTTGCCCACGTCGTCGTACTCATAACGCTGCTGGTAGCGGCGCAGCGCGGCGCCGTCACCGGGATGTGGCAGGTGACGCCGGAACGTGTCGCACGGGTCCGGCGGCTGGTTCTGGCCGATGTGCTCGCGACCGCGTGCCAGCGTCAGCCGGTAGAGCGCGTCGTACTCAAACTGCTGCGCCGCGTCGACCGCCGCGCCGTTGAAATACACCGCCGGCGGCGCGTCGTCACGGATGGCGGTGATGTTGCCAACCGGATCGTAGGTGTAACGCAGCCGCTGCAAGTCCTCGGTGGTAGCGCCCTGGGGGCGTGTGGTACGCAGTTCGACCAGGCGCAGAGTCAGCGGGTCGTAGGTGTAGGTCGTCACCGCGCCGTTGCCATAGACGATCCGTTCGCGGCTGCCGCGCGCGTCGTAGTCGATATCCGTCACGAAGCGGGTGGGCGCCGCCGCGCCGCGCACTCGCACGTCGACCGTGTCCAACAGGCCCGCTTCGTTGTATCCCGGCGTGATCACGCTGGCCGGCAGCGCGGCGTGATGCGGCGTGCGCAGTTCGACCGGGCGGTTCAGCGCATCGTAGGCGGTCCGCGTCTCGAACGTCTCCGCCTCAAGCAACGCCAAGGGATCCGCCACATTCCAGTCGATTGTGTCCGTGTAGCTCGCCGCCAGCCGCCGCGTCGTGTGCAGCAGGTTGCCCTTGAAGTCATAGCGCTCGTTCGTCACCATCCCGGCCTGGTCGAACACCCGGTAGACGCGCCCCAGCAGGTTGCGCGCCCGGGCATCGGCAGGTGCGCCGGGTGCCTCGCCGTAGATCGTGCGGGCGATCAACTGCTCCGGGCCGCCACCGGCACGCAACCACTGGTGCACCGGGCGCTGAAGCGCGTCGTATTCCTGGTGGAAGCGATGACCGCGGCTGTCCCAGGCGTAGATCGTGCTGCCCGCCGCGTTCGGAAGCTGGCGACGCTCGCCGCCGTCCATGCTGATCTGCCGCGCCCGCAGGCCGCCCAGGCTGTAGGCGTAGGCCATGACCGTGTTGCCGCGCGCGTCGATCACAGCGAGCTGGTTGCCCTCGATGTCGAGCACGGTGCGAGTCGGGATCGGACCGGCTCCGGCATCGGCAACGGTGTAGATCACGCGGCCCAGCGCGTCCAGATGCTCAACGGTGGGCGTGTCCGCATGCCGGGCGGCGAGCCACGCGGCCCGCCGGTCGGGATCGGCCGGTTCCGGATCGGCGTTCGGGTCCGGGCGGCCCAGCGCGGCGTACCACGCGCTCTCAAGCACAGTGTCGTTGCGGTCATAGCGGGCGATCATCCACGGCGAGAACGTGACGCGCTCAAGCGTGCCGTCCGGCTGCTCGACGCGCACCAGGCGGCCCAGCGGGTCGTAGAAATGCAGCGACGTCACGCCGACCTCGACCAGCATGCGCTCGCGCTCGAACTCCGGTGTGGCGCTGAAATACGGCTCGTACTGCTTGACCACGCTGCCCTTGTTGTTGAACACGGTTCGCCCGCTGCCCGCCCAACGCAGCGCAGGCGAGGTATCGACCTCGATCACCGCGCCGCCCGCGTCGAGCGCGCGGGCCGGTCCCGGCTCGGCCTGGCGCTTGGTCATCACCAGCCGCCCGTGCCCGTCGGTGTACTCGAAAGCGACCTGCACCGGCGCGGCGGCCTGGTGGCGCTCTTTGCGCTCGGTGCGCACTACGTTCGGCATTCCGGCGGTGAGCCAGCGCGTCAGATCGTAGTCGTAGCGCACGGTTGGGTCGTTGAGCGTGTCCCCTTCGCCGGCGCCGTCCGGACCGGCCAGCGCCAGCGCGCGGACAAAGCCCAGCTCATCGGCGGCGATGCGCGTCCGGTTGAGGTTCGGCCCGGTCTCGACGACCGGCGCCAGCAGGCGATAGTCGTTCTCGTAGGCAGTCACGTTCCCGGCGAAATCGATGCGCGCCTCGATCAGCAGGTGATGGGCGTCGTAGGACACGCTGGCCGTGTCGCCGAAGGGGTTGATCTGGCGCACCGCCAGCAGGAAGGGCGTGCCGTATTCGACGCGGTCGGACGGCTGCCACCAGTCGGAGTCGCCCTCGCTGTGGATGTAGCCGCCTTCAAGCAGCATGGCGTCGGTCACGTCCGCGCCGTACAGCGCGGCGAGCAGCCCCGGTGTGAACGCCAGCCGTAGCGACTGCCGGACCAGCGCCCGCGCCTGGATTGTCCCCAGCGGCAGCGCGGCTGCTCCGGCGTCGTCGTAGAACAGCGTGCGCGTGTGCTCGACCGGCCGCTTTTGCGGCGAGCCGTCCGGCGCGGCCTCGTAGGCCAACCCGGCGGCAGCTTCTGCGGCAGTGCGCAACTCGTCCACCGT
>DYEN01000356.1 GCA_020725705.1 Anaerolinea sp. | reverse complement strand
AGCATGTTACTGGCGTCCATCGAGCCTTCGGCCCGGCCCGCGCCGACGATGGTGTGCAGCTCGTCCAGGAACAGGATGATCTGCCCCTGCGCGTCGCTGACTTCCTTCAGCACGGCCTTGAGGCGCTCCTCGAACTCGCCGCGGAACTTGGCGCCCGCCACCAGCGCGCCCATGTCCAACGCGACGATGCGCTTATCCTTCAGCCCTTCAGGCACGTCGCCGTTGACGATGCGCTGCGCCAGCCCTTCGACGATGGCGGTCTTACCGACGCCCGCCTCGCCGATCAGCACCGGGTTGTTCTTGGTGCGGCGGCTGAGCACCTGGATCACCCGGCGAATTTCTTCATCGCGCCCGATGACCGGGTCGAGCTTGCCCTGCCGCGCCAGCGCCGTGATATCGCGCCCGTACTTTTCGAGCGCCTGGAATGTGCTCTCCGGGTCTTGCGTGGTGACACGCTGCCCGCCGCGGATGCTGGTCAGCGCCTTGAGCACCTCGTCGGCAGTGACGCCGTGCCGCGCCAGCAGATCGCCGGCGGTGCGATCCTGGGTCAGCGCCAGCAAAATATGCTCGGTGCTGACGTAATCGTCGCGCATCTTGCCCGCTTCGGACTCGGCCCGCGTCAGCACGTCAATCGCGGCGCGGCTGGCGCCCACCTGCGCCGCGCTGCCGTAGACTTTCGGCCGGCTGGCAAGCGCACTCTGCACGTCGGCCAGCACGCTTTGCAGCCGCGCGCCGATCTTGCTGATCACCTGCGGCACCACGCCGTCGGTCTGCTGGAGCAGCGCCAGCAGCAAATGTAGCGGTTCTAGCTCACTATGATTGTAAGACTCAGCCAGGCGCTGGGCCGCGATCACCGCCTGCTGCGCTTTAGTCGTAAACCGGTTGAGATCCATCTCTCATCATCCCCCACGTTCGAATTGTTTGTGGTCCTTTTTTTCCGTTCTTCATAAGTTCCGATAAATCCGATTATCGCAGCGTAAGTCTATCAGGGGGGTATTAGAATGGCGTCAGCGGGGCGTTAGAAGCGTGTCATCGATGGCCGAGTGGCGTGCAGATCACCAGACCTGCGCATGTGCCTGCACACTTTCGGAAGAACACGGCTTGACGAATGCGTAGCGGAAATGCGCGATGAAGATACCAGTCCTGCCAGCAGTTGGCCGGCTAGCGCATCCCCTGCTCCGAATTTTCGAGGATGCGCGCCAGCTCGCGCGCCATAAGGCCAGTGCGCTCGTCGCGCAGCAGGGGCAGGCGGCTACGTGTGCGATGAAGCTGGTTGAGATCGATGGTATGGACCAGCAGCGCCTCTTCGAAATACGGCCCGTGAATCAGAAATTCGCCATCCGGGTCCGCGATGGTGCTGCCGCCCCAGAAATTCAGGCCATCCTCAAAACCGACGCGGTTGGCGTGGATCACGAAGTTGGTGAACAGGCCTGCATACGCCTGGTTGATGCGCTCCACCCAGCGGGCGCTCGCCAGCCGGTCACTCGTGTCCAGGCCGCGGCCAGGGCTGGCGCTGTGCAGCAGAAGCATATCCGCGCCGTCCAGCCAGAGCAGATACGGCGGCGAGGCGTGCCAGAAATCCTCGCAGATCAGCACGCCGACGCGCCCAAAGCGCGTGTTGAAGGCGCGCACGCTGTCGCCCCAGGCAAAGTAGCGACCCTCGTCGAACAGCGTGTAGGTCGGCAGGTAGACCTTGCGATGCACATGCACCACCGCGCCGCCGCTGAGATATGCCTGCGAGATGTAGAAGCGGTGGCGCCGGTCTTCCTCGACGAAACCGACCAGCACATCCACGCCGTGGTCATGCGTCGCGCTCAGCAACGGGCCGAAGATCGGATCGTCCGCGCTTGGCCGGGCAGCGACCTCGTAGACCAGGTCTTGCAGGTTGTAGCCGGTCAGTGACAGCTCCGGAAAGAGCAGCAGCTCGACCGACTGTGCCGCCGCGCGCTCGATCAGCTCGAGATGGTGCGCCAGGTTCGCCGGAACATCACCCAGCTTCGGGCTGGTCTGAGCGATCCCCAGAGTCAGCTTCATCGCCTGTCTCCTCTGCATGCCACCGGGCAGGTGCGGCGCGGCGCTGCTCGATCCAGACCAGGCAGGCCCCCGCCGTCCCCAGCAGCAGAATCATCAAGTCAAACACCTGATCGGCGCGCCGATCGAGCAGCATGGCGGCGGGGTCCGCGCGGAAAAAACCGAGCAGAGAGAACCCCAGGCCGCTCAGCGCCAGCAGCAGCCAGAAGCGCAGCCCGCTCAGCCAGCCGCGCCAGGTCAGCAGTAGCATGAGCGCCAGCAGCGCTCCGCTCAACACCGCCCCGGCAAGCTGCACGTCCAGGCGCGGCGCGACGATCCCGTAGACATCCGGCAGCTCGGCCACCATCCAGGCGGGCCGGTCCGCCAGGGTGCGGACCTCGTACCCGTAGGCGCATCCCGCCGTGCGGCAGCCCATCCAGGCAGCCAGCATCCCCAACGGCCAGGCGATCGCCAGCGCGTCGGTCCAGGCAGCGAGCGGCACGCGCCGCCGGCGCACGACCACCAGCGCCACCGGCAGCGCCAGCAGCACGCCGCCGTGCCACGCCAGGCCGCCCAGCCACACGCGAGGGATCTCCCCCAGGCGATCGGCGAAGTAGTCCCATTCGAGCGCAACATGCAGCAGCCGCGCCCCCACCACACCCGCCGCCAACGCCGCCAGCGCCGCATCGAGCCAGCGCGTCGCCGCACCCGGCGCGTGCTGCTCCCCGCGCCACGCGATCACGCCCAGTGCCAGCAGCAGGCCGCCCCCCAGCCAGGCGGTGTAGGCCCGCAGGGTGAGCGGCCCGGCTTCGATCAAGATCGGGTTCATCGCTTCCTTGGCCAGCGGGCCACACGCCAGAGAAACTCGACCGCAGTCGTGAGATATCCTATAATCTTCCCCACGTTAAAGCCAAATCTGGCCGGTGTCAACACGCGGCGCTGTCCCCAGAATGTCAGCTTAGCGTCCGCCACAGGGCCGCCCGACCCGCTATAATGGTCAGGGACGCCGCCTCACGGGCGGCAATCACCGCCTTATGCCGCTTCAGCGCAGAGCGAACGGCGCTTTCCCAGAGGATCGAGCGTGAACAAACGAGGAGTAGTTGCAGCATGATCAACATTGTCTTCAATGTGCTGGCTCTGGCCGGGCTTGCCATCGCGGGGTTCGGCGGGTTTATGATTCTTCAGTTGCTGTCCCGCAACGCATCTATTCGCGGCGGGGTGCTGATCACGATCGTCGGGCTGGTGCTGGCGATCGTGTTCTTCGTCATGGGCGCGGGCGTGATCGAGGTCCAGCCGAACGAGGTGGCAGTCGTCTTCAACGTCCTGACGGGCGACCTGCTCGACACGCCGCTTGGCCCCGGCCTGCACGTGATCATCCCCGGCATTCAGGAAGCGACGATCTACTCCATCGCGCAGCAGGAATATACGATGGCCGGCTCGGTCAGCACCGGAGCCGTGCGCGGCGATGACGCCGTCGTCGCGCTGACGCAGGACGGGCAGCGCGTCGAACTGGATGTCACGGTTATCTTTCGCATCAGCCCGGCCAACGCCAACATCGTGCACCGCAACTGGCAGGATCGCTATGTCAACGGTCTGGTGCGCCCGGCTCTACGCAACCAGGTGCGGAGCGCGCTGACGCAGTTCCGCGTTGAGCAAATCTACGGCACCGAACACAGCGAACTGGAGCAGACCGTCGAAGAAGGCGTGCGCAGACTGATCGAGCCGGAAGGGTTCGAGGTAACCAACGTGCTGATCCGCAATATCACGTTCTCGCCGGAATACGTGGCGTCGATCGAGCAGAAGCAGGTCGCCCAGCAGCAGGCGCAGGAAGCGGAGTTCCGCGTCCGCCAGCGCGAGCAGGAAGCCGAGCAGGCCCGCGCCCTGGCACGCGGTGAGGCCGACGCCGCGCGCATCCGTGCCGAGGGCGAGGCTGCCGCGCTCCAACTGATTAACGAGCAACTTTCGCAGAACCCGCTGCTGCTCCAGTGGCGCTATATCGAGTCGCTGGGGCCGAACGTGCAGTTGATGATCATCCCGTCCAATAGCCCGTTCCTGTTCGATCTGGAGTCGCTGATGAGCCAGGCCGAGATCGCGACGCCTGCTCAGTAGAGACTGCACCGGGAAGCGTACCCGCGGCGGGCGGTCGTTGATCGCCCGCCGTTTGTGGTGCCCTGCACACACAGCCCACCGCCCCCTCAGATTTATCCAACGTTCATGCCTGTGCGGCGCCGAGTCTGCGATAATGGAGCTAACCGTCATCCAGGCCGGAGATACAGCACCATGATTCGCATCCGACTGCTCACCGTCCTTACATTGCTTCTGGTGCTCGGCGGGTCCGCGCTCGCCGGGCGCGCCCAGAGCGCCGGCCAGATCGCGATTGCCGCGCAGGATGGCAACATCTACCTCTACGACCTGGCCGCCGATCTCACCGTTCCACTGACGCAGGACGCCGTCGCCAACCGCAAGGTCTACACCTGGCCGACGTGGTCGAACGATGGCCGTCTGGCGTTCTTCGGCACCAGCACGCTGCCGGGCGATCGTTACCAGCTCGGCATCTTTCTCCAGCGGGCACTGGGCGAAACCGAGCGCCTATATACCTCGCGCAACGAAACCTTCACCTATGCCAACTGGGCGCCCGCCGACTGCCCCGCCGGCAACTGTCGCGATCTGGCCGTGCTCTACACCACAGCCCGCGGCAGCCTGGCGCTGCGCCGGGTGCGGGTGGATGGCGCCGTTTCGATCACCGAGCTATCCGAGGGCGGCCCACACTACTGGGACTGGTCCCCGGACGGCGCGGCGATGTTCTGGGCGCGCTTCGGGTCCGAGCTGTCGATCTTCGATAGCACCAGCGGCGCGATCACCGAGACGTTTGAGGATCGGCCCGGTTTCCAGCGCGCCGTTGACTGGTCGCCGGTAGATGACCGGCTGCTGGCCGCCATTCGCCAGCCGGGGCGCGGCAACAGCCTGGCGATCTTCGACGGCGCCGAGCGCGTCGTCCTGGCCGACAATCTGCGCGGGGCCGTCTCGTTCGAGTGGTCGCCGGACGGCAGGCGCGTCGCGTTTCTAGACGAGCAGCGCGCCGTCCTGACGGTCGTCGACGCGCGCACGGGCGCCCCGGTCGCCGCCGCGCCGGACGATGTGTACGCGTTCTTCTGGGCGCCGGATGGCGCCCGCCTGGCCTATGTAACGCTCCCGACGCCGGGCCAGCAGGTCCTCACACGCCAGCAGGGCGCACCGCTCTTGCAGTGGGTGGTGTTCGAGCCGGACTTGGGCATCATCAGCCGGCTGGCGAGCTTCGTGCCGAACCCGGAGATGATCTACTACCTGCGCTTCTTCGACCAGTTCGCGCGCAGCCACCGCCTCTGGTCGCCGGACAGCCGCTATCTGACCTATGCCGAGCTGCTCGACGATGGCCGCAGCGTGGTCTCGCTGGTCGATACCACCGGCGCCGGCACAGCCCGCGCCCTGATGGACGGGCGCATCGGCGTCTTTAGCTGGTAGCTTGCTTGACCGCCGTCCCCGCCTGCCAGATAATCAAAGCAGGTCAGGAGAGGCGGCTATGGACGCAGAATACCAGTACATCGGGGTAGTGACGCACTACTTCGACCGGCTCGGCGTGGCAGTGATCCGCCTGGAGCAGGCACTCTATCAGGGCGATTGGGTCGCGTTCTTCGGCAAGCACACCGATTTTGAGCAGCAGGTGCGCTCTATGGAGATCGACCATCAGGCCGTGACCGAGGTGCCGGGGGGCGAGGAAGTGGCGATTCAGGTCGATTCGCCGGTCCGCAAAGGCGACAAAGTCTTCCTGATCGTCGAAAGCGCCGCCTAGCGCAGCCCTTTTTGCCCGGCGAGTGCCTCGATGGAGCGGCGCGGGCTGGACCCTTCGGCGCCAAATCCCTCGGCGGTGAAGCGGTAGTCGTGCTTGCGGATGAACTCCGCCAGGTGCGCCTGCAGCTCGCCCCAGATCGCCTGCTGGATGGCGAGCATCTGCGCCTTGTGCTCGGCGCTGGCGTTCAGATCGAGCGCCCGGCGAAGATGCGGCAGGCATAGCCCGGCCGACTGCCTGAACCGCGCGGCGAACTCGGCGTGCGCGATGTGGCTCAGCAGGTTGCGCAGCAGGTGTTCCTCGACATGCGCCTGATGCTCGCAGGCCGGGCATGGCCCACGCGCCGCCAGCGCGCTCTGCGCCTGGCTGACCTGGCGCCGCCCGCCGTCCGTCTCGATCCGGCCCATATCCGCCAGCAGATGCCGGATCACGCCCTCGTACAGCACCGCGATGCCCAGCGCACTGGCATTGATCTCGTCCTGCACATGCCAGGCGTGGACCGGGCACAAGCCGCGTGCCGCACGCAGGGCTTGATGGGTGTCTGGATCGTTGACGTATTCGTAGATCAGGCTGTCCAGATAGTGATGAACACTGTCCAGCGTCAGGCGGCAGACGGGGCAGCCCGGCTTCGAGAAGGCGTCGTAGAGACTGTAAGCGCGTGACGAGAGCTTCATAATCGATCCCGGCGGCAAATTGGCGGTCCGGCGCGGCGTTCGTGGGCAGATTATAGCGTAGACCCCGCGGGGCGGCTTGCTTGTGCAGACTGTCTATTGTCCACACCGGGGCCGCGCAGTACACTCTGCTGCGACGCCCTGATCCCACAGGAACCTGCTATGCTGATATCTCCGCGCGCCGAATTCTGGGGCGGTGTGCGCACCCAACTGCCCATCCTGCTCGGCGTCAGCCCCTTCGGGATGATCTACGGCATCGTTGCCCACGAGGCCGGGCTGCCTATGAGCGTCGCCCTGGCGATGTCTATGCTCGTCTTCGCCGGGTCGGCGCAGTTCATCGCGGCGCAGTTATTCGCCACCGGCGCGGGTGGGCCGGTGATCGTGCTGACGACGTTTGTCGTCAACCTGCGTCACCTGCTCTACAGCGCGTCGGTCGCGCCATACGTGCGCCATCTGTCGCCGGCGTGGAAATGGCTGCTGGCGTTTCTGCTGGTCGACGAAACCTACGCAGTGACCATTACCCACTATCGCCCGCACCGGCCCGAAGATGCTCCCGGCACGGCGCTGCACTGGTTCTACCTCGGCGCCGGGCTGACGCTGTGGGTGGCGTGGCAGCTCAGCAGCGCGGCGGGTTATCTGCTCGGCGCCCAGATCCCGTCAAGTTGGTCGCTGGATTTCGCCCTGCCGCTAACTTTCATCGCGCTGCTGGCCCCGGCCCTGCGCGATCGTCCGGCGGTCGCGGCCTGCGCGGCGGCAGGCATCGTGGCCGTCGCTGCGCGCGGCCTGCCCTACAACCTGGGCCTGAGCGCGGGCGTGATCGCGGGCATCGCTACCGGGCTGGCCGCCGAGCGCCTGCGCGGGCCGCGCCTGGTGGCTCGCTCCCCAAACCCGGAGCGCGAGCCATGATGCGTCTGTGGCTGATCGTGGCGGGGATGATGGTCGTCACCTACGGCGTGCGGCTGTCTGTGATCGCGTTGCTACGCAATGGGACGCTGTCCGAGGGGTTCATGCGCGCCCTGCGCTATGTGCCCCCGGCGGCGCTGAGCGCGATCGTGCTACCCGCGCTGGTCGCGCCGGACGGAGCACTCGACCTGTCGGCGGGGAACCTGCGGCTGCTGGCCGGGATCGTCGCGGCGCTGGTCGCCTGGGCCACCCGCCGCACTCTGCTGCCGATTGCGGTCGGCATGGCGGCGCTGTGGCTGCTACAGTGGCTCGCCTGAGCGCCTGCCGCGCCAACCGGCTATTGTCAAGGGGCACTCCATCGGGTAAGATTATGAAGGAAGGCGCGGGCATGGTGTAGTGGTAACACAACAGCCTTCCAAGCTGTTGTCACGGGTTCGAATCCCGTTGCCCGCTCAGGCTGCCCAGGTTCTCTGGGCTTTTTTGCACACCGACACAGCCGGGCCTATAGCTCAGCGGTCAGAGCAGCCGGCTCATAACCGGTCGGTCGCAGGTTCGAATCCTGCTGGGCCCACCTCAACGTTCACCTCACGCCGAAAGAAGCCAATTGCCCGCCGGGATTGTCTTCTTTCTGTTTTCTGGGCCGCAGCGCATCATCAGCCTGTTGGGACACAAAGCGAGGTGGCGACATGGCACGACTGACCCGCCAGCGCGAAGACGGCGCAGGCTACGTAGTGGACGAAGCGTATATCACGCATGACGCGGGCGGATATTCCGGCGAGGCGATCGAGCGGCTGGCCCGGTTTGAGAACGCCCATGCGGACCTGCTCGCCCGGCAGGAAAGGATTCAGCGCGAGTTGGATCGGCTGCGCGACGAGGGCAAGCAAAAAACCGTGCGCTTCAGGGAACTGCTCGGCCAGAAAATGATCAACAACACCCTGATCGAACTGCTTGAGCAGCACGGCGTGCGCTGACGCACCGCGCGACACGCGCCGCCCGCTACTCGCTGCGCTCCAGGCGGAATTCCTGCTTGTAGCCGAAGCGCCGCTCGTTGTCCAGCCAGCGAAGCCAGGTAGGGCGCAGCACGTAGAACACGCTGTTCTCGATCAGCTCGGAGAAGCGGTCGTTAACAAAGGGGAATTTGGCGCTGTAGATCGCCAGCGCGTGGCGGCGCTCTTCTTCATCGGTAACCGGCATGGCGTCCCCGGCGAGCTGCACCCCTTTGATGCCGGCCCAGTCCCAGGTCGGGGCGTAGATCGTGGCGGCGACATCGTTCCAGCTCGCGATGTTGACGCTGTGACGGCTGTCCGGGCTGGACACCCAGTAGATATTGAACGCTTCGTCGCTGGCGTAGAAGAGCGGCGCCACCTGGGGCCGGCCGTCCTGATCGCCAGCCGTCGCCAGCGCCATGGTCGACTGACTCGCCAGAAACGCGTGCAGCACCGGCCGCAGGTCATCCGGTAGCAGCGGCAGCTCATTCATACCGGCTTCCCTCGCAGTCCAAGCCACTCGAAGTAAAGGTCGTTGTCGATGCCGAGCCGCAGCAGGATACGACCGACCGTCTGGTTGATCACGTCGTCCACCGTCTGCGGCCGGTCGTAGAAGGCGGGCACCGGCGGCAGGATCACCGCGCCCAGCTCCGCCGCCTGCGCCATGAGCCGCAAATGGCCGAGATGCAGCGGCGTCTCGCGCACCACCAGCACCAGCCGTCGCCCTTCCTTGAGGTGCACGTCCGCCGCGCGCACAAGCAGATCGTCCGCGTAGCTGTGCGCGATCGCAGACAGGCTCTTGATGCTGCACGGCACAACTGCCATCCCCAGCGTGACAAACGAGCCGCTGGCAATGCTGGCGCCGATATTCTCCGGCTTGTGGACAACATCCGCCAGCGCCTCGACCTGGCCGACGGACCACGTTGTTTCCTGGGCGATGGTAATGCGCGCTGCCGGGGTAATGATCAGGTGTGTCTCGATAGCGCCATGCTGGCGCAGGGCTTCCAGCAGGCGGATGCCGTAGATCACGCCGCTGGCGCCGGAAATGCCGACGACAACACGTTGGGGTGGCTGGGTCATGGTATGCGATCCGCTCCGGTGAGGCAGCCGATCAACCCGGCGGCAGCGCGGTACACCGTGCGGCGGCTCAGTCGTGCTCCACGCCGATCATCACATCCGACGCCTTGATCACAGCATAGGCATCCTGCCCCTCGCGCAGCCCCAGGCTTTGCGCGGACGCCAGGGTGATCACCGAGACGATTTCGATGCCGCCGGGCAGCTCGATCACCACCTCGGCGTTGACCGCGCCGGGCGTGATGCGCTTGATCGTGCCTTTAAGCTGGTTCCGGGCGCTGGTTTTCATGTCGCTTCTCCCCCCGCGGCGTGACTCGCCGCCAATTCACCAGACTCATAATAGCACACTGTCAGCTTTCCGGCACAGCCACGGCGGGGCGCGTGCCCCAGTGCACCGCCATCGTGCCGAACATGAAGCGTCGGAAGCCGACCTCGACCAGCCCGGCGGCGCGCATCAACCCGGCCAGTTCTTCGGCGCTCTTGAAGCCGAGCGTGCTTTCCGGCAGATAGCGGTAGGCGTCGGCCTGGCCGGAGACGAGCCGCCCTAGCATGGGGATCACCACCCGCAGATGAAACTGGATCAGCGGGCGCAGGGGGCCGCCAGGCGGGGGCGTCGTGTCCAGCGTGACAAGCCGCCCGCCCGGTTTCAAGACGCGCACCTGCTCGCGCAGCGCGGCGGGGATATCGCTCACGTTGCGGAACAGGTAGCCGCTGACGACCGCGTCGAACACACCGTCGGCATACGGCAGACGCAGCGTGTCGGCAGCCTGCCACGCGATCGCGCTCGCCCCCGCCCGCCGCCGCCCGACCTGCATCATCGGCAGGGTAAAGTCCGCCGCGATCACGCGCGCCGTCGGGACCTGGCGCCGGGCTTCCAGGGCGATGTCGCCCGTGCCGGTGGCGATGTCGAGCAGCCAGCCGCCCGGCGGCAGATGTGCCTGTTGCACAACGAAGCGCCGCCAGCGCCGGTCTTGCCCGAAGGTCATCAGGCGATTCATCAGGTCATAGCGCGCTGCGATGCGCCCGAACATATCCTGCACGTAGCGCGCGTGGTCGGTGGGCGGAGATGGCTCGGTCATCGCACAGGCGAGCGCGGCTCAGCCGGCGCGGTTGGCCGGCCAGGTACCCATCACCTGCCGCAGGATGGCAAACTCGCCCAGGTGATAGGCGTTGTGGTCGGCGACGAGCAGTGCCTCGCGCAGCAGGGTGTAGCCGGGCGCGTGCGGCAGGTCGGCGGTCAGGTCGTTGGCCGGGTCCGCGACCAGCGCCTGCATCGCTTCCAGGTCGCGCCGGATCGCGTTGATCGTCGCGTTCCAGCGCGCTGCGTCGGCCTGTTCGTCGCGGGCGGGCCAGTAGCCTTCCGGCCAGGGGGGCGAGACCCACTGCGGGTCGCGGGTGAACTCCAGAATATCTTCCTGGGCGATGCGGATGTGCTCCAGCAGATGCCAGGGTGTGTAGGGCACGTGCGGCGCGCGGTCGTTAATCCGATCCAGCGGGAAATCGGCCACGGCTTCGTCGAGCGACATATGCGCGTGGCCACCCCGCAGCAGCCCAAGCACTTGCTCGCGCAGGACGGTATCTGTGCTCATGGGGTCTCCTTCCGCCGAAGTGCTCCGGCCAGTCTTCTGTGTCAGCAGTATAAACGGGCGGCGGCTGATCTCTTACATCGGGACGATGCGCACGCCCCCCGCCGCCGAATAAAATCCTTCGGTAGTCGCGGGCGGAGCTTGCTCGCCTACTACCGCAAATGCCAGCGCTTCACCGGCCACCCAACGGCCAGGGGCGACAGGGAGCTAGCTCTCGCCCGCCAGCCGCCAGCGCCCGACGATCCGCTCCAGCACGTCGACGACGAGATAGAGCACCAGGCCCAGCAGCGACATCGCCAGAATCCCGGCGTACATCTCCGCAAACCGCAGCCGTTGCCAGGTGAGCGTCACAATATAATACCCCAGCCCGTCGCGCGTCGAGTATTGTTCTGCGATGAACAGCACCGCGATCGCCGTGCCGACCGAAACGCGCAGCGCGGTCAGCACCGCCGGCAGCGAGGCCGGCAGGTAGACATAGCGGAACAGCGCGCGCCGCCCGGCCCCCAGCGAGCGCACCGACTGGATTAGCTCCGGGCGCAGACTGGCGGCTTCGTCGCGCACCACGACCAGGATCTGGAAGAACAAGATCAGCGCGATCAAAAAGACCTTCGACGTCTCGCCGATGCCCATAACCACCAGAATCACGGGCAAAAAGACGACCTTGGGGATCGGGTGCACCAGCCCGATCAGCGGGGAGAAGATGCGGTTGAGCACGCGGATCTGCCCCAGCCCCAGCCCAACCGGCGTCGCGACCAGCACCGCCGCGGCGATGGCACTCAACACGCGCCGCGCGCTGACCAGCGTATGATCCCACAGACTGCCCTGCATTTCCTTGACAAAGACCGGGATCACCTGCCAGGGGTAGGGCATGATCTCGCGGTCGAGATAGGCCGCCAGCGCGACCCAGCACACCAGGAAAATACCGATCGCCAGCGCCAGATTGAGCAGCTGGCGCCCCGTCTGGCGCAGAGCCAGGTGCAGCGGGTGCGGCGCGGGCAGCGCAGCGTCGGGCCGCGTGGTGGTCAGACCTTCAGGCCCAGAAGGGTGCGTAATTGGTTGCATCGGTCCAGAAACGCTGATGTGCTACGATAACCGGGCGTGCCTGCCTCGGGATTCGGGACAATCACCGGGGCGGTGTTCGGCGGCTGACCCAGCACCAGGATCTGCCGGCCCAGGATGGCGGCTTCCTCGATGGCGTGGGTCACAATGATGCTGGTCAGGTTCATCTCGCGCTGAAGCTGCAAGATCAGGTTTTGCAGGTCTTCCCGCGTCGGGGCGTCCAGGCTGCTGAACGGCTCGTCCATTAGCAGCAGGTCCGGCTGGAGCGCGAGCGTCCGCGCGATAGCGGTCCGCTGGCGCTGCCCGCCCGAGATCGCGGCAGGGAACTTGGCGCGCTGCTCGTAGATGTTGAGCCGCCGCAACCAGCTTTCGACCACCTCGCGGGCCTCACGCCGCCCCAGGACTTTCTCCGCACGCGGCGCGTGTTTGCCGTCCGGCCCGTAGAAACGGCGCACGCGCAGCCCCAGCGCCACATTCGCTTCGACGGTGGCCCAGGGCAGCAAGCCGTAATCCTGCAGGATCAGGCCCGTCTCCGGGCGCGGGCGCTCGATGCGCGTCCCGCCGACGGTGATCGTCCCGGCGGTGGCGCGGCGCAGCCCGGCGATCAGCGTCAGCAGCGTCGTCTTGCCGCAGCCGGACGGGCCGATAATCGACCACGCCTCGCCCGCGCGCACCTGCCAGCTAAAGTCTTGAAAAACCGGTGTGCCCCGCGCGCCATAGCGGAACGTCAGCCGGTCCACCGCCACCATCACATCGGGCGGTGAATCAACAGCAGCCATACGCCTCGCTTCTCTTGTTTCCGTCGTCCCATCATCGGCGCCGGGGCAGCCACCGGGGCCGCCCCGGCTCTGCGAATGCAGCGATCAGTCCAGCGAGAGCAGGTAGGCGACCAGGTTTGCCAGGTCCTCGTCGCTCAGGCCGGTATAGGCCGGCATGATGCCGGGGTTGAAGCCCTCGACCACGTGCGCGTCCGGCTCGACGATCGACTGCTCGATGTACTCCGCCGCGCTCAGCCCTTCGACCTCTTCGCCCGCGCGCCCGGCCAGCCCGGCCAGCGATGGCCCGACCATCACGGTGTCGCCTTCCGTTGCGTGGCAGCCCGCGCAGCCCAGCGAGACATAAACCGCGGCACCCGCTTCGGGGTCGCCGGCAACACTCTCAGGCGCGATCGCCTCGATGAAGCGTGGATCGACCGTGTCCTCATACGCCGGGCGCTCGTCGATGATCCCCTGCTCGATCAGCCAGTCGACCGTGTCTTCCCAGGCTTCCGGCTGGGTAATGGCATAGGTCGGGAAGGGCGGAAGCTGGTAGCTGTCCTTGACGCTGTCCGGCACGTTGGTGTGCTCGATCCACAGCTCGCGGTACGCTTCCGGATCGGCGTTGATGTCCTCGGCAGCGCGCATCCACGCCCGCAGGAAGGCTTCGACCTTCTCCGGCTGCTCGTCCACGATCTCCTTGCGGAAGCTCAGCACGCTCTGGCTGAACTCGGTCTCGACCAGGGAGCTGTCGTCCATCACCAGGATCGCGCCGCCCACCATCGCCGCCTGCGCCAGCGGATCCGGCAGCACCACGACCGGAAGCTGACCTTCCATCAAAAGCTGATAGCGGACGGGGATGTTCGGCTCGGGCCGCCAGGTGACGTCATCCGCGCTGATGCCGGCCTGCTCCAGCATGCGCTGGGCGATGTAGTGAATAACCGAGTTCTCGCTGATCGCGATCTCTTTGCCGACCAGATCGGACGGGATGGTGATGTTGCTGCGCGGCGCGGCCAGGATACGGAACTGCGGCGCCTCTTCATAGGCCTTGCGCGCCAGCGCGACGATCACAATGCGAGTCTGATCCTGATTGAAGATCCCGGTGCTGATCAGGTCGTTGAGCATGCCGTCGATCTCGCCGGCGAGCAGCAGTTGGTCGCGTTCCAGCGCGCTGCTGACCGGGATCAGTTCCAGTTCAACGCCTTCTTCTTCGAAATAGCCCGCTTCCTGCGCGACGTAGAAGGGCAGCACGTCCAGGATCGGCAGCAGCCCCATCCGCAGCGGCTCGTCCTGAGCCGACACACCCGGCGTCAGCGCGCCGAGCAGCAGCGCCAGCGCCAGCACGAGAGAAAGGGACAGAGTACGCATTGTTGGAAACTCTCCTTGTGATGAAAGCAACCCATCAAAGCAGCAACCGGCGGTGAATACCAACCGGCCGGCTGGCCGCTAAATCACTTCTGCCAGCAGCGTCCCGGCCAGCAGTGTGACGGCGATATACGAGTTCATATTGAAGAACGCCACGTTGACACGGCTGAGATCGTCCGGCGATACCAGCCGGTGCTCGTAGACCAGCAGCGCGGCGGTCAGCGCGGCGGCAGCGTAGAACGGCCATCCCAGCCCGGCAACCAGCCCGGCCAACATCAGGAACGCCAGAAACGCCACGTGGTTGAGCTTCGCCAGCAGCAGCGCCCCCGCGATCCCGAACCTGGCGGGCCAGGCGTGCAACCCCTCGGCCAGGTCGTGTTCGTAGTCCTGGCAGGCGTAGATCAGGTCGAAACCCGCGATCCAGAACATCACCGCCGCGATCAGCAGCCAGGCGGGCAGGTCGTCCGGCGTGAAGAACGAGCCGCGCACCGCGATCCACCCCCCGCCCACAGCCAGCGCGTCGGTGAAGCCCAACACCCAGTGCGCCAGCACGGTGAAGCGTTTGGTGAAGCTATAGCCCACCAAGAACAGCACGGCCAGCGGCGCCAGCTTGAGCGCCAGCGGATCGAGCAGTGCAGCGGCGATCAGCAGCACCGCCAGCGCCACACCCGCGAAGAGCGCGATCGTGCCGGGCGCGATCGCACCGGTGACGCTGGGCCGGTTGCGCGTGCGCGGGTTGCGTGCGTCGTAGGTCCGATCCGCCAGCCGGTTCACGGCAAAGGCCAGCGTGCGCGCCGCCGCCATCGCGACACTCACCCACACGAAATCCCACAGTGTAGGCAGCCCTTCGGCAGCCAGCACCATGCCGATATAAGCGAACGGCAGGGCGAAAATAGTGTGCTCGAAGCGCACCAGGTCCAGAAAGACGCGGACCTTATAGGCCAGCGTGCCGGGTCGCAGACCGCGCGCTTCGGCGCTCTCCAGCGCGCGTTTAGTCGATCCCATACTGCGCCCACTTCTCGTCGACAAGGCGCCTGACCTCGTCGCTCATGACGATCTCGTCCGGCCAGCCGCGTGGGTGCCCGTCGCGCGGGCCTTTCGCCGTCGCGTCGATCCCGATGCAGGACGGAGCGCCCGGCGGCGCAAAGTGATCGATCCCGCCGTTCTGAATCAGAATATCGCGCCGCCAGTCGACATTGCCCAACGCGCGCCAGGCCACGTCCGACAGGTTGTGGACATCGACGCTCGCGTCCAGCAGCACCAGATTGTACCCCGGCGCCAACGCCCAGAGGGCCTCGTATGCCTCGGCGATGGGCAGGTGCGTCTTGTCGATGGCGGCGATCAGCACGCCATCCTTGACCGTTGTCCAGGCGCGCACCCCCGGCAACCGGTCCAGCCCGGTGCGGTCCAGCCGCCCCGCCTCAACCGGGGCGCGATCGGGCTTGCGCGTGGCGTCCACGCCGATCTTGCCGCCGTATGAGTCGCGGATCGCCGAGTGATCGAGCTGATCGACCGGGCCATCGACTACGGTCGCATCCCGCTTCCAGTCCACATGCCGCAGCACGGCCTCGGCCACGGCGTCGAGATCGTGCACGTTCACATCCGCATCGACAACGATGAAGCCTTTGGCGAGCATCATCAGGCCCAGCCCCCACAGCCCGTACATGACCTTTTGCGCGTGGCCGGGGAAGCGTGGCTTGATGCTGATGATCACCAGGTTGTGGAACACCCCCTCGGCGGGCATATTGACGTCCACGATCTCGCCCAGGAAAAGCTGCATCAGCGGCAGGAACAGGCGCTCGGTTGCCTTGCCCATCCAGTAATCTTCCATGGGCGGCTTGCCGACGATGGTCGTCGGGTAGATGGGGTCGCGCCGGTGGGTGATGGCGGTCACATGCATTACCGGAAAGAGATCTTGTGGCGTGTAAAAGCCGGTGTGATCGCCGAACGGCCCCTCGGGGCGCTGCTCGTTGGGGTCCAGATAGCCCTCGATCACGATCTCCGCGTCGGCGGGCACTTCCAGGTTCTGGGTGATGCACTTGACGAACGAGACCGGCTTGCCGCGTAGCCAGCCCGCCAACAGGTACTCGTCGATGCCGGGCGGCAGCGGCGCAGAGCCGCACCACATCTCGACGGGGTCGCCGCCCAGCGCCACGGCAACGGGGATGCGCGGCTTCTGCAGGGCGCGCGCCTCGCGCTCATGATCGGCGCCGCCTTTGTGGCGCTGCCAGTGCATCATCAGCGTGCGCTCGTCCACCTTCTGCAGGCGGTACATGCCGACGTTTCGCTGGCCGGTCGCCGGATCGCGCGTGATGACCTGCGGCAGGGTGATGAACGGGCCGCCATCCCCCGGCCAGCAGGTCAGGATCGGCAACCGGTCCAGCGACGGATTCTCGGTAATGATCACCTGCTGGCAGAGCGCCTTGCCCTGGCGCACGTACTTCGGCCCCAGCCCGATGCTGCGCAGCGCGCCGAGCAGCTCCAGCCCGCGCGCGGCCATGGCCCGCTTGCCTTTGGGCAGACGCGGATCGATCAGTTTGGCCAGGTTGTGGCGCAGGTCTTCGAGGTTGTCCACGCCCAGCGCCCAGGCCATGCGCCGGGGCGACCCATACGCGTTGATCAGCACCGGCATGCTGCTGCCCTCAACGTTCTCGAACAGCAGCGCTTTGTTGCGACCGGCCGGCCCCTTGCTGACGCGATCGGTGATCTCGGTAATCTCCAGATGCGGGCTAACCGGCGTGCTGATGCGCACCAGCTCGCCTGCAGCTTCCAGGCGGGCGACAAACGCGTGCAGATCGTTGTAGGCCATCGCGGGCGCTCTCCGTCGGGCGTGTGTCGTTTAGTTCATTCAAAACGAACTAAAAGCTTGTAGATGGTATCACAATCGGGCAAGGTCGCCCAACCCGGACGATGATACTCACCCGACAGGCGGCTGGCAATGCTTTTGCTGATGGCGCGCCCAAAGCGGAGCGACTGTCGTGTATAATGAGGGTAAGCACGCAGGCGCCGCTGACATTGTGGCGGCGCGCCTCTGGGGCCTTCTGCCCGTTCCGTCCCGGCTGTTGTGCCAGCCCTCACTCCGGAAACTTATGCCGAAACCCGATGGTGATCGTGTGGAGTGAAGCTTATGGCCACGACGCTTGAAGGATACCGCTACGTGTGTGACCTGGCCGACCTGCCGGCCCGTGGTAAGAAGGCGATTCACCTGGACGACGTCAAACTGCTGCTCATCGCCTGCGACAGCGGCCTGTACGCCCTTGAGGACCGCGATCCGCAGACCGGCGGCTCGCTGGCGACCGGCGAGGTGATCGACTGCGTCCTGACTTCGCCCAACACGGGCGCGCGCTACAATCTGACGACCGGGCGCTACATCGGCGGCGGGTTGTCGCCGCTGTCGTCGCACTGGCTGCCGATGTGGCATGTGCGGGTGGTTGAGGACAGGGTCTACGTCAGCCGCACAGGTTAGCATCCGGCGTCCATCAACGCTCTCAAACAGCGCGCGTCATGCGGCGCGCGGCAGGGGGTTTGTGTGTTCTGCCACAAAAGGCAGGCTTGACAGCCCAGGGGCGCTTTGGTATCCTTTTGGCGGTTATTCCTCAGTAGCTCAACGGCAGAGCATCCGGCTGTTAACCGGAGGGTTGTAGGTTCGAATCCTACCTGAGGAGCACGTGAAACCTCGACCGCGCAGGCCGGGGTTTTTTGTTGGAAGAGCAGCGAACGGCAGCAAAGAACAGCCAGGAACAGCCCTTCATTGTTCCTGGCTGCTTCTCGCTGCCTTTCGCTGCCTTTCGCCGCCTTTAGCTGCCTTTCGCCGCCTTTGGCTGCCTTTCGCTGCCTTTGGCTGCTTTTAGCCGTCTCTGGCTGCTCGTCGCTTCGCTCAGATCACAAACTCGCCGTCTTTGTAGAACAGCTCGCCATCGACCACGATCTCGCCACCGGCGCGCATATCGCAGATCATGTCCCAGTGGACCAGCGACTGGTTTACGCTGCCGGTCTCGGCATAGCCCTGGCCGACCGCCATGTGCACCGTGCCGCCGATTTTCTCGTCGAACAAAATCGTACCGGTGAAGTCTTGAATATCGCGGTTGGTGCCGATCGCGAACTCGCCCAGGCGGCGCGCGCCGGGGTCGCTATCCAGCGTGCTAAGCAGGAAACGCTCGTTCGTCTGCGCCTTCGCCTCGACCACCAGCCCATCCTTGAAGCGCAGTTCGATCCCCTTGACCTCGTTGCCCTGGTAGTAAGCGGGATAGGTGAAGCGCACCCAGCCGTTGACGCTGTCTTCCACCGGACCGGTAAATATCTCGCCATCGGGCATGTTCTGGCGTCCCCCGGCGTTGCTGAACGTCCGCCCGTCGATTGACATCTCCAGATCGATATTCTCGCCCCGCACGTGCAGGTGCTTCTTGCCCTTCAGCCACTCGATCAGCCGTTCGTGCGAGCGATACACGTCCTGCCACAGCGCGACCGGATCATCCTGATCCACTTTGCACGCCCGGTACAGAAAGTTTTCGTACTGCCGCAGCGACATCCCGGCCGTCTGCGCGTAGCCCATCGTCGGGTACTGGGTCGTGCAGCGGCGCAGGGTCTTGTTGGCCTGGCGCTCCATCTGGATCGCGATCAACTGGTTGTTATAGCGAGCACGAGCCTTCTGGCGATCGGGCGGGTACTGCGACAGCGCGCGTGGGTTCTGGTCGGCTTCGATGCGGATGATGCACTCGCAGGTCTCGTACATCAGCTTGAGCATCGGGTTGACCGTCTCAAGCTGCACCAGCGTCGCGCCGGATTCGAGCGCGATCTCGTCTTCCTGCTTCATCTGAATGTAGACGAACGGCAGGCCGCCAACGTTGAACGCTTCCTCGTACAGCGCCTGCGCCAGCGGCTCGGCTTCGGGACTCATCGCGCGGATCAGCAGGCGCTCGCCTTCCTTGAGCGCGACCGAGTACCGCACCAGCACGCTGGCAAGCTTTTGGATACGGCTGTCCATGAGCAAAAAATCCTTCCCATCTTTGGCGCCGGTGATGCTACCGGCCCGGACAAAGGTAGTACCGACGATCAAGCGGACGATCAAACCGAGTGGTTCGTCCGGTTCTCCACATAAAGCAGCAGATTCTCCCACACCGGCCAGACCTGCGCGACCCGATCTTCGACCTCTTCAGGGGACGCCTGCGCGAGCGTCTGGGCGATGCGCGTCATCACGCGCAGCGCGCCGAGCGTCTCCCAGAAAGCCCGGTGCGGCACCGTCCCCGCAGCCGCCTCGTATGCCTCGATGAACTGATCGGCGAGGGGCAGGCCGTACGCGGCCAGCGCGGCAGCGGCATAGCCGACATCCAGCCGCGGGTCGGCGATCGCCGCGTTCTCCCAGCCGAGCACGGTAACGATCCGGGTCCCTTCGGCCAGCACGTTGTGCAGCGTGTAATCGCCATGCGTCACCGTGTGCGGCAGCTCCGGGACCGACCCGGCCTGAGATTCCAGCCAGTCAAGCACGTTGCGCAGCTCCGGCGTGCCAAGCTCATCCGCCGCGCGGCCAAGGCTCTCCAGCAGGAAGCCGCGCGGCTTGACCGGCAGGTCGGGCAGATCCGTCCAGTGTAGCCCGTGCAGGTGCGCCAGAGTCTGGGCGAAACTGACCCCCACCCGCGCGAAAAACGGGTGCGGCTGCCCCTCGACCCCGCGCCCCTCGACGTATTCGGTCAGCAGCAACAGGAAGCGCGTGTGATAGCTCCATCCCAGAAAGTAGACATCCGGGGCGCAGAAATTCAGCGCGTGCAGTGCCTGCAGCGCGGTGAAAGCGCACAGACCGCGCGCGTGATGCTGCGGGGGATAGCGGCGCAGCAGCACGCGCGCCGGCAGCGCCGGGTCATCCAGGGCGAAAGCCAGCGTGTGGGACGACTTCCCGACCGCCAGGGGGATCGCGACGGTCGGCACGCTGCGTCCAAACGCCAGCCGCAGGACGCTGGCAATCTCCGGCGAGGCTGCATCATTCATGGCTGGCCGGAACTATGCGAGAACAGCACCGCCAACGCCCGGTCGATGGCCGCGATCAGCGTATCCAGCCCATCGATCGGGGTCGGCGCGCCTGCCAGAAACTCCAGCCCGCTTCGAATCGTCAGCAACAAGCCTTCCTCCGGATGATTTTCGCGCACGAAGTCAATCTGGCGCAGGGCTTCGTCGCGCTGACCCAGCACCACCAGGGCCTGCGCGTAGTCGGCCCGCGCCCAGTTGTCGAGCGGGTTGGTGTCCAGCTTGAGGCGGGCGGCGTTGTGCACGCGCCGGAAATATTCGCGCGCCTGCTGTGTGTCGCCCTGATGCCAGTACAGGCTGGCGAGGTTGATGAGCGGATACGACGAACTAGGCGTGACCTGCTCGGCGCGCCGGTACGCCTCGATGGCGTCGCCGTAGCGGCCCTGGCGCCGGTACAGCCCGCCCAACGAGCCGTAATACGACTCGCCTTCGGCGTCGGTCAGGTGCGGGTCGAGCCGCAACGCAGCCAGCAGACGAGCCTCAGCCTGCGCCCAATACTCATTCCGCCGCTCGCGATCTGCCGGGTCCGAGAGGCTGTCGCCCTTGCGCCGCAGCGCCAGCCCCAGCGCAGCAATCGCCGGCGCGAAGCCGTCCTCGCGCGCCAGCGAGTCTTCGAGGTGCCGGATGGCGCGGTCATATTCCTTGCGCAGCGAGTAGAGGTAGCCGAGCAGATAGTTGATCGCGTAGTTATCCGGCTCCAGGTCCAGCACGTCCGTCAGGATGCGCAGCGCGCTGGCGTGGTTGTGAGCGCGAACCTGCTGTTCGGCCAGCACCAGGCTGTTGAGCAGTTTGAAAGAGCGGTCGGCGCGCTGGCGGGCCTCTTCGATCTCGCGCTGGGTGTCTGCCAGCGCGGCATCCAGACGCTCGGCCACCTCGGTCTCAAGCGCCTGCAAGGTCGCTTCACGGTCGGCCAGGCGCTTCTGCACCAGCTCGTTCTCAGCGCGAATTCCGGCGATCTGATCCTGCACGCTGTTGCGCAGCATCCACGCGCCCAGCGCGATCATCACGCCCAGCACCACCGAGGCGCCTTCCAGAAAACTGAGCACGCTGTCGGCGAAGTTCACCGCGTCGTTGGCGCGCTCCAGCAGAGCAGCGGCCTCGCCCGGCGGCACCTGATCGCTGATCACCAGCCCCGCGCGCCGGTCTGCCTTCCAGGCCAGAAACAACGCGCCCGCCGCGAACGCCACCGCCAGCAGCGGCCAGAGGGGCGCCAGGCGGCTGACCCAGGTGCCCGATCGGGCGCCCGATCGGGCGTGTGCGCTTTCGCTCGACATGGTGCCCATCCTTTCCGGCTCGACCGGCTGCCCGCGTGGCGGACGCCGGCTGCTGCCTGTTAAGGATACGCCAGCGCGGGCGTTCTGCAAAGTGATCGGCAGGCGGCGCGGCTTTACCCGGCGCCCGTTTGCCACTAGAATGCAGATTGGAACGCCCGCACCGTTTGGGCGGCGTTCCGGGCAGCGCGCAGGTTGCAGCGCGCCCCACGCCGTACGACAATCGAGTCAGAGGCCCGACCACCGGCGCGCTGTCTGCTCCGGTAGACTGCCCGCCTGGGGTGAAGGATGCGCTCATCATGACACATGGCCCGCCCTCTAACCGGTCCGGTTCCGAGTCCCGCACGCTACCCCCGTCGCTGATGGGCGCGCGCTGGGGTGGCCGCACCGGCTGGCTGCACCGCTATGCCATGCTGCGCGATCGCGCCGGTGCAAACAGCCTCACCTGGTGGGCGTGGATGGTGGCGCAGGGGCTGGTCTTTGGGCTGGCGCTGGCGCTGTTCGGGCTGATCTGGTATCTGCTGATCGCCGTCGGGGCGAACCTCTTGTGGCTGGGCCGGCTGGGAATCGCGCTGATCGTCGGCGGCGTGATCGTCTTCGTGCGTTATCTTGCCGCGCCGCTCACCGCCCGCTGGATCGTCGCCGTCCCCCCGCGCTGGTATTTCGCCGTCGAGGATGGCACGACGACCTACGACTACCTGGAACCGGGGCGGATGATCGTGCCCTGGCGCTGGAACGCGCGCGCCGTGCCGTATGTGGATTTCAATACCGTCGAGGTGACCGAGCGGGTGGAGAACGTCCTGGACTCGGACGAGCTGCCGGTCGATCTTGAGGTGTCCGTCTCGCTGTACTTCAACCCCACCTACGCCGACGAAACGCACTTCAACACGCTGCGACAGTATACCGGTCAGGATCAGTTCGAGGCGCTGATCGGCGACAGCGTGCGCGATATTGTCTACGAGCACCTCGCCCGCCTGCGCCTGATCGGCGGCGACCCCGTCCCGCTGGATGTCAAGACGCTCGAAAGCGTGATCGAGGACGAGCTGGCGGCCTATCAGGCGTACGGCCTGCTACCGGCCAGCGACCGCCCCGTGACCGTGGTGGTCAGCGCGCCGCCTGCCGTTCGCGCGGCATATCAGGCGTTGTGGACGGCAGGGGCGCAGGGTCGCAGCCAGGCCGAGATGCTGCGCGAGATCGAACACGTCGCCGCCGATCTGGACGTGCCCTTCGACGAGGCGCTCCAGCTTTTCCTGCTGCTCCAGCGCGGGGTTGCGTCGCCACGCAGCATCCGCGAAACACCCGCCGCAACTGCGGCGCCCGCCCCGGCGGAACCGACCATCGAAACCGCCCAGGCAGCCGCGCCGCAAGAAAAATGGGTTGCACCACGCGCCGTCGACGATCCTGGCTACACGCCGGACCCGTTCGCCGTGCGCCGCGAGCGCAAACGCGAGCGCCGCAGCCGCCGCGCGTCCGATTGAGGCGTGCCGCGCCCGTCGCTGCGCCGAGTTCGACGGAGAACGACGCGATGACTCCCCTTCACCGCAGTGGACCGGCGCCCCGTCGGGGCAAACGCCGGATCATGTCGCTGCCCGGCGTGGTCAAGGGCGTCGAGTTGCGCTCGCAGCTTGAGGTCTGGTTTGCCGAGGAACTGGAGCGGCGCGGCATCCACTGGCGGTACGAACCGGAACGCATCGGGGCAGGTCACTATCTGGTCGACTTCTACCTGCCGGACCTGCACACTTGGGTCGAGGTCAAAGGGCGCTACGAGTTCCGGGACGACTTGCTGCTGCCCAACGTCGCCGCCAATCTCAAGCGCGACCGGGGCGAGCGGCTGTTCCTGGTGATGGAAGACAAAGCGTACTGGGTCAAACCGAAAACGTTCGTACCGCTCACCCACGAGGAATTCTGGGAGACGCTGCACAACCCGCCCGGCGAGCTGGACCTGTGGTGAGCAGGTCGCCCGGCCAGGCGCGGGTGAGTGCGCTCAGGGAGGGGGTTATGCGTGTTTATCTTGTCCGACATGGCAAAGCAGCCCGCAGCGGCTACGCCCACGACGCGGACCGTCCGCTGACCGAGCGGGGCCGGGCCGACGTCGAGCGCATTGCGCGGCGCATGGCGAAGGCGGGCATCGCCGTCCACCAGATCCGGCACAGCGGGATGGTGCGCGCACGCGAAACCGCCGAGATCTTCGGGCGCGCGCTCAACCCGCCGGGCGGCGTGGTCGCCGTCTCCGGCCTGCTCTACGGCGACCCGGTCGAGCCGCTGGCGCGCGCGCTGCCGCACGAGACCGATCCGGTTATGTACGTGGGGCACAACCCGTTCATGGAAGAGCTGGCGAGCCTGTTGCTGACCGGGCAGAATAGCGGGCGCCCGGTCTGGTTCACTACATCCGGCACGCTCTGCCTGGAATACGAAGCGGGCACGTGGTCGATGCGCTGGATGCTGACTCCGGAGATCGTCGGCAAAGCGGGCCAGTAGCAGCCGGCCCGCGCTCCCGCTGCCCAAACGACCGCGGGTGCGGCGTTCGCTACCACACGCCGGCAGGCGCGCGGCGCTTATCGGCACGCACCGGCGGGCGATAGTCGTCCACCGACAGCCCGTAGGCTTCCGCCAACAACACAACCGGATGGATCGCCGTGCCACCGGTCAGTGCCTGGATCTGCCAGCGGCAGGTTTCAGTGTCGCAGACCACAACCTCGGCGCCCGCTTCCTGCACCTGCTGCGCGATCGGCCAGCCCACCGCCTCGGAGATCTCGCGCTTTTCCGCCTTGAAGCCGTATGTCCCGGCGATGCCGCAACAGTCCGCGTCGATCTCCCACAGCTTTAGTTCGGGAATCAGCGACAGCACGTCGAGCGCCGGGCGCCCGAAGCCATGTGCCTTAAGCTGGCACGGCGCGTGATAGGGCAGCACCTGATGGATCGGGTGGAAATCGGTCGGCAGCCGCCCTTCCCGGTGCAGCTTCCACAGGAACTCCATAAAATCGTAGGTGTGCGCGGCCACCAGCCGGGCGTCGGCATCGTCCAGGCCGAGCACGTGCTGGTAGTCACCTTTGATCGCCGTCATGCAGCTTGCCGCCGTGCCCACGATCGGGATGCCGCGCCGGGCGTACTCAACCAGACTCTCGATGTTCTTCCGTGCATAGCGCCGCGCGCCGGGGAAATCGCCGTTGGATTGCGCGGGCAGCCCGCAGCACGTCTGCGGCGGAACTTCCACATGCAGCCCGATGTGCTCCAGAATTGCGACCGCCAGCTTACCGATATGCGGCTCGTAGGTGTTGGTCGAGCAGCCGTGAAAGTACACCACGCGGTCGGCGTCGGACACAGGCTCCGGGCGGGGGTGATGGCGTAGCTGGCGCTGCCACCAGCCGCGGAAGGTGTACCCGGCCCAGCCCGGCATCGGCGCGCGCCGGGAAACGCCGATCACCTTCTCCGCCGCCCAACGCACCAGCCGGTTACGCAGCGCGAAGTTCGCCAGCGGCGCGAAGGGCGTCCCCAGCCGGCCCCATAGCTCGTTGCGGGCCAGAAACCAGTTGCGCAGCGACAGGCCGTGCGTCTCGACCAACCTGGCCTTGGCCTGCGTGTTGATCTCCATCACCTTGACACCGTGCGGACAGACCAGCGTGCAGATCCCGCAGCTTGAGCAGTAATCGAGCGAGTGATCGGGGGAGGGGGCATCCGGATCGCGCAGGCGCTGCCACTGCGGCCCGACGACCTTCGGGCCGGGAAACAGCGGCGTGACCTTGGCAAAGGGACAGGCTGAGGTGCAGATGTTGCACTTGACGCAGTGATCGGCGGTAAACGCCGTGAGTTCGATCAGGCTCAGCGTGTGGTCGTTCATAACAGTGTCGCTCGCAGTCTGCATCATTCGTCCAGACCAAGCGCGGTCTGCACCGCTTTGTAGGCCGTCGCCAGGGCGATGCCTTCGGCGCAGCCGTCCGTCAGCGGGTTGAACCCGGCCAGCATCTGCCCGGCAGCATAGACATTTTCCAGCACCGGCTCGCCCGACTCGTCAAGCGGCTGCAGGCGCGTGTTGACGCGCAGCCCGGCCTGGCGGTGAATGGGGTGGCCGCGCTCGATGAGCAGGTCGTCGTAATACCATTCCGCGCGGCTCGTCACTTCCGGCGCCAGCACAGGCAGGCCGAACAGCGGCTCCCACACGCGCCCGCTCTCGTCGGTTTCGATCCCGCCGCCGTACAGACCACCCGTCGCCAGGATGACGTGATCGGCGCGGAAGAGCGTGGTGTGCCCCAAGGACTGCACTTCAACCCCGACGCAGCGCCGCCCTTCGACCACGCCGCGCACCACCGGATGCCCGATCTGCACGCGCGCGCCCTGGCGCAGCAGCCAGCGGCGCAGGCGGTTGCTGAGGCGCACGCCCGGCACGCTCTCCGGCAGGGTGGGGATCTCGAAGACCGGGCGCCCGATCTGCCCACTCAGGTCATCGAGCGCGCGCGGATGATCGTCCATGCCCAGCACAGCCGGGAAGCCCACACGCTCCGCATCGCGGGCATGGGGTGCTACCTGCCGCGCCATCGCCTCGCGAAACAGCGCCGAATCGAAATGGCGCGCCAGATCGCCCGGCCAGAGGTCCCAATAGCGGTCCGGGTCGGGGAGCTGGATCGCCAGCGCGCGCGCGTCGATACCCTGGCGGCGCAGGTTGGCCGCGGCCAGGTCGGCGAAGAAATCGCGCCAGCCGGCAAATCCCACCAGCAGGATCGGCCCGCGCACGTCGGTCAGGTCGCCTGCCGCCAGCCCGCGCGGCGCCAGCATCACGCGCTGGATGCCGCCTAGCAGGGTCATCAGGCGCATGTTGTGCCCGTCCTTCCGGCGCAGTTCGTAGGGCAGGCCGACCGCCTCGGTGGCGGCGCGGAACCGCTCCAGCCCGTTCACCATCGCGTCGTCGCCCGCCCGGCCGTAGGGGTGCTCCGGGTGCAGCGCGGCGTACCCGCGCACTTCGGCGATCACATCGTCCTCGGCGCGGTCGCAGACGCTGATCCAGCCCGGCGTGACAAGCTGCTGACCCCACCCCTGCGCAATCAGGCGGACGCGCGCGCCCGCTTCGACGGCAAACACCGCCGCCATCAGCCCGGCCAGCCCGGCGCCGATCACGATGACGTCGGTCTCGGCGGCCGGATGCGACGCGACACTGTGTCGCTCAGGCTTCGCTGCCGGCATCGCTCACCCCCTCAGGTTGCGGCTGGTCGAGCGTCAAAAGCGTGTCCAGGCCCAGCGTGCGCCGGTAGATCAGCTCGTCCAGATAGAGCTGGCGCAGTTGGTGGCCGTAGAGCAGCGGCCGCACGCCTCGGAACCGCTCGCCGACGAACGCGCCCAGCGCGCGTGTCGCGTCTCCGGGTGACAGCCCCTTCGCCGCGTGCAGGATGCCCGCCGCGCGATAGCCGCAGAACCCCGCCTGGCATGGGCCCATCCCCAGGCGCAGATCGCGGCGCAGGTCGTCCAGCGCCACCGGCTGATCCCCATAGGCGGCGATGCGCGCTTCCAACTGCGGCCGCGTGACAACCTCGCACTCGCAGATCAGCGCGCCGGGCATCTCGCCGTGCTCCAGCCGGTGCACGCGGTGAGTCAGTTGGTGATAATGTCGCGGCGAGGTTTCGGGGACGGGCAGCGGCTCGTCGGCGGTCGTGCAACGCGCCGAGATGCCAAGCTGCCGGCAGACAACATCGACCGCCTGCTCGGCCATCAGACGGCAGGTCGTCAGCTTGCCGCCCACCACCGTCACCAGGCCGCGCAGCCCGTCGCGCTCGGTGTGGTCGATCACCGCGAAGCGCCGGCTGACGTTGTGCCCGCTCTCAAGCTGTGCCAGCTCTGCCGGCGGCTCGTAGAGCGGGCGCACACCCGCCCAGGCGCGCAGCGCCCGCCCTTGCCGGATGCCGGGCACCACCACGTCGGCCTCACGCAGCAACGTGCTGACTTCCGACACGTCCACATGTGTGTCGGCTGGATCCTCGGTGCGGATCGAGGTCGTGCCCAACACGCAGACCGTCCCGACCGGCACAAGGATGTCGCCGTCCGAGGGCGGGCGCAGCCGGTTGACGATCGTGTTCACCCAGCGGATGTTCATGGCGACCATCGAGCCACGGTCGAGCCGGATCTTCACGTCCAGACCCACCAGCCCGGCGACGACGCCGGCCCAGGGGCCGGTCGCGTTGAGCACGCACGCGGCATGCACCCGCCGCCGCTCGCCGGTGCGCGTGTCTTCCAGCTCCGCGCCGACCACCGCGTCGCCGTCGGTCAGAAAGCCCGTCACGCGCTGATAGATCCAGGCATCGCCGCCGTAGGTGCGCGCAGCCGTGATGAAGCCGTGATTGAGATCGAACGAATCGCACGAGGCATCCGGCACGCGGTAGACAGCGGTGATGTCGCGCGTCAGGGCCGGCTCCAGCGCGCGCGCCTGCTCCGGGGTCAGGGCCTCGGTGGCGATGCCGGCTCTGGCGCAGGCGGCAACCCAGCGCGCCGGGAAATCATCGGGATCCTGCGAAGTCGCCACAAACAGCCCGCCCGTATCTTCGATGGCAAAGGGCGCGATGCGGCGCAGGATCAGGTTCTCGGTGATGCATTCCACCGCCGTGTCAAAGTCGGTGATGACGTAACGCCCGCCGGAATGGAGCAGCCCGTGATAGCGCCCGGACGTGCCGGTCGTCAGGTCGTTCTGGTCCACCAACAACACCCGAACGCCGCGCCGCGCCAGGTCGTAGGCCGCTGCGGCACCCGTCGCCCCCCCACCCACGACGAGGACATCAACTGACGTCGTTTCCAAAGGTGACTCCTATCCAGTGCCGATTGTGTAGGCGAGTATAGCATGCTTCTTTCAGCGGCAGACAGTACTATCTATCACCGCTTCACCGCTCCAACTGAAACGATTGCCCGCGCCAAAACAAAACCGGGGGAGCAGCCATGCTCGGCCCCGGTTCGATTCGTCATGCTCAGGCGCGCCGCATGGGCCACGCCAGGGCTACATCAGCAGCCGCATCGGGTTTTCGAGCAGATCTTTAAAGAGTTTGAGAAACTCCGCACCCTCGGCCCCGTCGCTGACACGGTGATCGACGCTGATCGTCGCCTTCATGATCATGCGCACGCCCACCGTATCGTCATCCAGCACGACCGGCGTCTTGCGGGCCGCGCCGATGGCCAGGATCGCGGCTTCGGGCGGGTTGATGATCGCCGCGAAGTGATCGACGTCGTACGGACCCAGGTTGCTGACGCTGAAGGTGCTACCTTCTACATCCTCGGCGCGGACCTTGCCCTCGCGGGCGCGGGCGATCATCTCGCGGTTCTGGACCGCCATCGTCCCCAGCGCCGTCTTGTCGGCGTCCCGCGCGACCACGTTCATCAGGCCGCCGCCGGGCAGCGCCACAGCGATCCCGATGTGGATGCGCTTGTGCCGCACGAGCCGGTCGCCGTAGAAGTGCGTGTTGAGGTTTGGGTACTCGCGCAGGGCCAGCGCCGCCCCTTTGACGATCAGGTCGTTGACGCTGATCTTGCGCGCTTCGTCCGGGATGCTCTCGTTCAACTGCTTGCGCAGCTCAAGTAGTGCCGTGACGTCGATAGCCGTCGTGACATAGAAGTGCGGGACGTAGAGCTTGCTCTCGACCATCCGCTGGCCGATACGCTTGCGCAGCCGGCTGATCTCGATGATCTCCACATCCGGGCCGGACGGCACTTCGCCAACCGAGGGCTGCGGCAGCTCAACAGACGGCGCGGGTGCCGCTGCAGGCGCAGGCGCGGCCTCTTTGACCGGGGCTGCCGGGGCTTCCTCGACCGGGAACTCCTCGACGTCGCGCTTGACGATCCGCCCGCCGGGTCCTGTCCCCTTGACGCGGCGCAGATCAATACCGCGCTCGTCGGCGATGCGCCGCGCGATCGGGCTGGCTTTGATGAAACCGGCTTCCTCAGTGCCCTCTGCCTCAGCTTCGGCTTTGGCTTCGGCGTACTGGGGCCGCGCCTCGCCTTCGTCCTTGTCTTCGGTTTTACCGGGCGCGGCTTCGGGCTTGGGCGGTGCGGCCACAGCCTCGGCCTCGGCCTGGCTGGGCGGCTCCGCGGCGGGCGGCGGAGCGCCTTCCTCGGGCACCTGCTCGCCCTCGGCGCCAACATACGCGATCGGCGCGCCCACCGGGACGACATCGCCCGGCTCGGCCAGGAATTTCAAGATCGTGCCGCCCGCCTGTGCTTCGATCTCGATCGTGGCCTTGTCGGTCTCGATCTCGGCGATCACATCCCCCTTGTTAATCGTATCGCCGACCGACTTGGTCCAGGCGATCAGCGTGCCTTCTGCCATGTCGAAGCCCAGCTTGGGCATGGTGAGTGTCTCAGCCACCGACGACCTCCTTCACCGCCTTGACGATCTTCTCAGGACTCGGCAGCGCCATCCGCTCGATCTCGGCGGCATAGGGCAGCGGGACGTCCATCGCCGCCACACGCTTGACCGGCGCGTCCATATAGTCGAACAGCTCGTCCTGAAGCCGCGCGGCAATCTCGGCGCCGACGTTGAACATCGGCAGGCTTTCCTCGACCACCACGCAGCGGTTGGTCTTCTTGAAGCTCTCGAAGACCGGCTCCAGGTCCAGCGGGCGCAGCCAGCGCAGATCGATGATCTCGGCCTCGATGCCGTCCTGCGCCAGCGTCTCCGCCGCTGCCATCGACCACTCCAGGCCCTTGCTAAAGGTCACAATCGTCACATCGTCGCCCCGGCGTTTGACATCGCTCTTGCCGATGGGCAGCAAGAAGTCTGGGTCGTCGGGAACCGGGCTGCGGCGCTGGAGCATGGTGCTGTGTTCGACGAAGAGCACCGGGTTGTCGTCGCGGATGGCGGCCTTGAGCATACCCTTGGCGTCGTAGGCCGTGCCGGGCACGGCGACATACAGGCCGGGGAAGTGGGCGAAGATCACCTCGGGCGCGTGGGAATGGGTCGCGCCGAGCTGTTTGCCGCCGCCCGTCGTCGTGCGGATGACCAGCGGAACGGTGAACTGCCCGTTGAACATGTAGCGCACTTTGGCCGCGTGGTTCACAATCGCGTCCAGGGCCAGGAAGGCGAAGTTGATCGTCATGATCTCGGCCACAGGCCGCAGCCCGGCCATCGCCGCGCCGACGGCTGCACCGGCGATCACCATCTCGGCGATGGGTGTGTCGCGCACGCGCTTTTCGCCGAACTCGTCCAGAAAGCCGCGCGTCACGGCGTAGGTGCCGCCCCACACGCCGACTTCTTCACCCATGATGAACACGCGCTCGTCGCGCTGCATTTCCTCGCGCAGGGCCGCGCTCAGCGCCTCGCGAATGGTAATCGGTCTGTCTGCCATTTTGCCCTCAATCCACGTACACGTGACGAACCAGGTCTTCGAAGGTCGGGTCGGGGCTGTTCTTGGCGAACTCCACCGCCTCATCGACTTCTTCGAGAGCTCGCGCGTCGATCTCATCAAGCTTGGGTTCGATGTTCTTGTATTTCTCGATGAGATAGGTGCGGAAGCGGCCAATCGGGCCGCTGGCGACGTACTGCTCGACCTCTTCCTTGGTGCGATACCGCTCCGGGTCGCCCATGCTGTGCCCCTGCAAGCGATAGGTCAGGGATTCCACCAGGATCGGGCCGTGCTTGCGCGCGTACTCGACGGCCTCGCTGACCTGCTCGTAGACTTCGAGCACGTTCATGCCGTCGATGCGCGGGCCTTCTTTCATGCCGCGCCCGTTATCGCCGTACGCACGCGCCTTTTTGACCAACTCCGTCACGCCGCTGGCGCGTGCCACCGAGGTCCCCATACCGTACTGGTTGTTCTCGATCAGCCAGACGACCGGCAGCTCCCACACCGCGCTCAGGTTGAGCGATTCGTGGAAATAGCCGATATTCGTGGCGCCGTCGCCCATCAGGCACAGCACCACCTCGCCACGGTCCTCGTACTTCGAGGCCAGCGCGATCCCGGCTGCCAGCGGCAAATGCCCACCGACGATCCCGTAGCCGCCCCAGAAGCGGCGCTCGCGATCCGCCAGGTGCATCGAGCCGCCCTTGCCGCCGCTGACACCATCGACCTTGCCGAGCATCTCGGCCATTACCCGCTTGGGGTCCAGCCCGCGCGCCAGCGCGATCCCGTGATCCCGGTAGGCAGTAATGACGTGATCATGCTCTTTCAGCGCCGCGACCGCGCCAACTCCCGTCGCTTCCTGGCCGATGTACAGATGCAGAAACCCGCCGATCAACCCCTGCTGGTATAGCTCGGCGCAGCGTTCTTCGAACCGTCGAATCAGCACCATCTGGTGGTACCAATCGAGCAGTGTTTCCTTATTTGGTGTTGCCATAGACCCATTCCCTGTTGAGATAGCGCGAAAACAGGCGGGAGTGTGCGCCTGTAAGAGAGAACTGACTTGGTGGCGGCATCATGGAGATTGTACATATCGCGCCAGCCATTGGCAAACGCCCTGGCTTTCGTTTTACAATGGAATTTTAGGCAGTGTTCCGCCGACCGCCGCTCCCCGGCGCGTCTATCTGGCACGGACGGACCCATGAGCACACCGCGCTATTACCATCCTGACTATCGGCAGGCCGAGGTCGCCGCCATTATCGAGGCGCTCGATCAGGGGCAGTCTGTGTCGGTTATCGGCCCGCCCAGCATCGGCAAGACCAACCTGCTGCGCTATCTGGATCAGGAGCGGCTGGCGCCTAACGACCCGGCCAGCCCCTGGAACCGCTTTGCGCCGCGCTCGGCTCAGCACGGCCCGATCGTCGTGATCAACGTCGACCCGAACGCACTGCTGCCGGCGCTCCCCGGCGATCGCGGGGAAATCGCGGCCCGTGCCTGGCCGGGTTTCGAGCTGCTGGTCCACCGCACTACGATCGCGCCGCAGCTCTACCCGGTCTACCGCCCCGTGGAAGGGCAGGAATCCGACCCGGAGCTGGCCGAGAAGATCGCCCGCCTGCAAGCTCATTTCGAAAACGCGCACCCGGACGTCACCGATTTCGAGGATCACCTGCACGCCCACCTGGCGCTGCGCCACCTAGAGTCGATCCTCGACGCGGCGCTGACCGGCCATCGGTTGCTTGGGCGCCCGATCCGCATCGCCTATCTGATGGACGAGTTCGACCGGCTGCTGGACACAATGCCCAACTACTTCTTCGTGGCGCTGCGCAGCATCCGCGACCGCTTCAAATATCAGGTGATGTTCGCCACCTTCACGCGCAACAGCCTGCCGCTGCTGGCGGGGAGCCGCCTGCCGGTGCTGGAGCCGTTCCTCGAGCTGTTCCACGATAACGTCGTGTGGCTCAAGCCCTTCGGCGACGACGACGCCTGGCGCATGATCGAGCAGCTTGAGAAGCGCAGTGTCTCGAAGGACGACTATCCGCTGGGGTTGTTGATCCGGGCGACGGGTGGGTTCGCCGGATTGATGCGGGCCGGGTTTCAGCACGCCGACAAGCTGGCCGCCATCCAGGCCCGCACCTACCCGCACGCCATCGAGCTGGCCGCTGCCCGGCTCAGCGCCGAGCCGAACGTCCAGGCCGAATGCCGGACTCTGCTGCGCGCGCTGACCGCCGCCGAGATCGCGGCGCTGTATGCCGTCGCCCAGAACAAACCCACCCCCGACGAGCGGGTCGTGCAGGAACTGATCGCCAAGTCGCTGCTCCAGCCGACCGGTCAGGGGGACGCGCTGCGCGTCTACCCGCAGGTGCTGGCGGCCTACGTGCGCAGCCATCCCACACCGCCCGAACCGCGCCCGCCCGCGCACCCGCCCACCCTGCCCGAAGCGGGATAGGCGGGGCAACGCTGCATTGCACGCACTTCGCCCCTGGGCGCGCCCGTTCTGATCGTGCACGGAACAGGTAGATCTCGGATACCACCCGGTTTCTAATGAAAACGGGCGGAACACGCCGCGCCCTCTACACGCCCCTGCTTTTGCCGCTCTTCGCTGCCTTTAGCCGTTCTGGCTGCTTTGCGCTGTTCTTAACCGCTCAACCGCCAGTCGAGCGCGCTCCAGCGCCGCGCCACCTGATCGTTCTTGACCGCGATCGCGATCGCCTTGCGTGTGCCGACCAGCACGACAAGCTGCCGCGCGCGCGTCACGGCGGTGTAGAGTAGGTTGCGCTGGAGCAGCATATAATGCTGGGTCATGATCGGCATGACCACGCAGGGGTATTCGCCGCCCTGGGCGCGGTGCACGCTGATGCAGTAAGCGTGAGACAGCTCGTCGGCCTCGGCCCAGTCATATTGGACGAAGCGCCCGTCGATGACGACCGTAAGCACCTGGTCGGTCATGTCGATGCTGTAGACACGCCCGATGTCCCCGTTATAGACGTCTTTTTCGTAGTTGTTGCGCGTCTGAATGACCTTGTCGCCCACGCGGAACAGGCGGCCCGCCAGCCGGCGCTCGGCTTTGCGATCGTGCGAGGGGTTGAGCGCCTCTTGCAGCGCCTCGTTGAGCGCCAGCACCCCGATCGGGCCGCGATACATCGGTGCCATCACCTGGATATCGTCCAGCGCGTCCAGCCCGAACTTACGCGGGATCCGATCGCGCACGATCTCGACCAGCAGCCGGGCAGCAGCCTCGGGATCTTCTTCGACGAACAGGAAGAAATCGTCGCTGCGGTTGGATGTATCCGGGCTTTCACCCTGATTGATGCGGTGGGCGTTGCGGATAATCTGGCTGGTTTCGGCCTGGCGGAAGATCACGTCCAGCCGCGTGACCGGCACGCGCCCGCTACGGATCACATCGCGCAGCACGTCGCCCGCGCCCACGCTCGGAAGCTGATCCACATCCCCCACCAGCAGCAGATGCGCGTCCGGCGGGATGGCCTTGAGCAGATTGTAGAACAGCACCAGGTCGAGCATCGAGACTTCGTCGATAACGACCAGGTCCGTGTCGAGCGGGTTCTCTTCGTTGTGCGCGAAGCTGTAGTCGGACGGGCTGAAACCCAACATGCGGTGGATGGTGCGCGCGGGGTAGCCGGTTGCCTCGCTGAGGCGCTTGGCGGCGCGCCCGGT
>DYEN01000355.1 GCA_020725705.1 Anaerolinea sp. | reverse complement strand
TTGAGGAACAGGATGGCCTGTTCCTCGCGCGCCAGGACCTCGTTGAGGGCTGTGCGCAGCGCCCGGCTGAAGATGCTACGATTGCCGGCCCGCAGTTCGCTGCGCATGTCAACGACCTGGACAACGGGCAGTTCGGCGCTCATAGCGTCGGCGCCATCGATCGGGTGGTAGCGGGCGGCGGGCGCATTCAGCCGGCGGACCTGATCGGCCAGCCGCTCGCGGTGGGCGATCACGCGGGCGGGCAGCTTGAGCAAGCGGTAGGGGCCTTCTTGGGCGCGGAAGTAAGTCACCACGTCCGGCGTGGCGCTGCCCAGGACGACGGTCCCACGTGTGATCTGCATATACTCAATCGCCACATCGCGTGCGTGGTAGTAGGGCGGCGGGATGGGGGGCGACTGCTTGTAGCTGTCGTCGTGCTCCTCGTCAAGAATAATCAGGCCCACGTCGGGCAGGGGGGAGAACAGCGCCGACCGCGCGCCAACGACGACGTGAATCTCGCCTGCTCGCGCCCGGCGCCAGGTGTCGTACCGCTCGCCAAGGCTTAGTTCGCTGTGCACGATCGCAACGCGGCCCGGAAAGCGCGTCGCGAAGCGCCGGACGGTCTGCGGGGTCAGCGAGATCTCGGGAACCAGGACGATCGCCTGCCGCCCCTGTGCCAGCGCTCGCTCCACGGCGCGCAGATAAATCTCCGTCTTGCCCGATCCGGTGACGCCGTGCAGCAGAAAGACACCCGGCTCCTCAGGCGAAGGCGATAGCTCGCCCCAGTGGATCATGTCCATGTAGCCGCGGATCTCGCTCCACACGCGTTCCTGATCGAGCGTCAGGGGCGGCGCCAGGGACGGGACAAACTCGCGCTCGCCAAGCGGATCGCGCCATGCTTCGGCTTCGCCCAACACCACCAGCCCGTCCTCGGCCAGGCGTTGGATCTTGGCCAGATCGGTGTTCGTGGCAGCGTAGACGTCGTGCAGGCTCGTCGCCTCACCGCGTTCGGCCAGGAATGTCAGGATATCGAGGTAGGGCTGGCCGCCGCGCAGCTCGATGATCCGCCGCTCGGCCTCTTGCGGTGAAATCCGCAGTTCCACCATGGCCGGGTCCGTCCAGCGGTAGACCGTCCCCGCGCTTTCCAGCGCCCGCGCCGCCTGCGCATGCACCGCATCGTAGGGCACAGGACCCTCGGCGGTCAGAATAGTTTTGAGCACACCGCGCTGGACCGGCGCGCGGTCGTACTCTCCGGCTTCGAGGCGGCCCGCGATCTCGGCGGGTGGCAGTGCCAGCTCAATCCAGGTGCGCTTCGGCTCGATCGTTACATCGCCGGACTCGGCCAGCGCGCGGACGGGAGCCTCGGTGCAGCCGACCGCCAGACACAGGGCGCTCAGACTCAACCGGTGATCGCGGGTGGCGAGCAGGACTTCGAGGACGTTCGCGCGGCGCGACTCGCGCCCCAGCCGGGTGGCGACGTCAGCGACGCGCTCGGCGGGGATGGCGAGCTGGACTGTGCGAACGGTCTTCGGCTTGACGTCCGGCGGATCGAGGACCGGCTCTTGCGCGACGATCCCACGCTCGACCAGGCCGCTCATCGAGCTTTGCCAGCGAGTGCGCGGCAGCGCATGCGAGAACTGCCGCCCGCGCAACGGACCGCGCCGGCGCAACAGACTCAGGATCCGCACCTGTGTGGCGGATTCGCCCTCGGCGTCCGGATCGAGCAACGTGTATAGAATGTCGCCCCGCTTGGCCAGGCCGGGCGGCAACATCAGTCCCAGCACCATGCCGAGCGGAGTCAGGGTTTGCTGTGCCAGCCATGCGGCCAGGCGAAGCTGGGCCGGCGTCACTACCGGCAGCGGGTCGAGGCGTTCCAGCACGGGCTTGGTTTCGGGGATGGGCGCGGAGTCGTGCAGCGCTACGACCACCCCCGATGTGTACGCGGTGCCGAAGCTGACCTTGACCAGGTGGCCCGGCTGGATTTTCCCATCCAGTTCCAGCGGGATGTGGTAGTGAAAAGTGGATTGTACGGGGCGGTTGACCGCGATTTCCGCAAATGCCATGAGATTCCAGCCAGCCCAGGGTATGCGGCGCGCGCTAGGCAGGCGCGTAAAAGACCGCCGCGCCATAGCCGACCACGCGGGAGTAGTCGCCGGTTGTGTCACCCGACGTGGCGTAGCCGACCACACGTGCTCTGGTGGCGCCCAGAGCACGCGCCGCGATCATCACCGCCGCGATCGCACCGCGTCCGCAGGCGAACCCGCGCCCCTCTTCCTCGGCCTGCACCACGCCCACCGGGTCAAAATCCTCGACGGCGCCCAGCACGACCGCATCCAGTTCGTTGGCGACGCCCTGCGGGTAGAAATGCGACAGATCCGAGCTGGCGACCAGCAGCGCGTTTTGGCCCGCCAGCAGCCTGCCCAGGGCGGTGCCCAGCGCTTCGGCGACGGCCAGCGACTGGTCCACCATCGCCAGAGGGATCAGCCGGAAGCTGCCGAGGGTGCGCTGCAAGAAAGGCAGTTCGATTTCCAACGAGTGCTCCGGGTCCTCGCGCACGGCTTCAAGCGCGATTTCGGCGCGCAGCCGCTCCAGCAGATCGCGCGCGACGGGGACCTCACCCAGTGGGGTCGCGTAGGCGTCGTGCCCGGTGGTCAGCACCGAGCCGCGATAGGCGTAGTGTGACGGCCCGACTAGCGCAATGACGTCAACCTGGCGCCCCAGGAGCAGCTTAAACGCATGGCCAGCCACCGCGCCGGAATAGCGATGCCCGGCGTGGGGCGCCAGCACACCCACGAGCCGGCCCGGCACCGGCGCGACCTCGGCACGGTTGAGATACGCGTCAACCGTGCGGGCAAGCTGCTCCGGATTGCCCGGATACCATGTCCCTGCGATCGGCGAGGGCCGGACGTCGGTCACCGAGTGCGGCGCGGTCATGGCAGGCGATCCCTGATAGCTCATATGGTCTATTGTTATTTTAACATCAAAGTGTCTCGCGCACCACTGAGGAAAGGCCGCGTGTTATAATGTGTTATATCCCCCTTTTCCGCCCGGCACGAGAGGAGAGGCGCATGCCCGATCCGCTGCCCAACCCGGAAGGATACCCGTTTCTGCGGCGGGTAATAGATGGCTGGTGGGCGCGCAATCCCCAGCTACGCCGCGCAGTCGACTGGCCGGTCTGGTTCGCCCTGGCGCTGCTGGCCGCGGTCTTTGGCTTGATGCTGCTTCCGTTTTTCGTTTCGCTCGGCGGGCCGGATATCCAGCCGCCGCATACGCTGGCCGATCCCAACGGGCTTTTTATCCGGTTGGAAGATGGGACGCTCTACGCGGTGCATGAGCCGGGACCGGGACCGGCGGTGGTGCTGCTGCACGGCTTCGGCGGGTCGACCGTGTCGTGGCGCGAGACGATCCCGGCGCTGGCGTCGGCAGGTTACGATGTGTACGCCCTCGATCTGCGCGGCTTCGGCTTGAGCGACAAAGACTGGAGGGCGGACTACAGCCACGCGGCCCAGGCCGGGCGCGTGGCGGCGTGGATGGACGCAGTGGGGATCGAACGGGCGGCGATCGTCGGGCACTCTATGGGCGGCAGCGTGGCGGCGCATCTGGCGCTGAGCTACCCGGAGCGGGTCAGCCGGCTGGTGCTGGTTGACGCGGCGATTCTAAGCGACCGCGCGGCCTGGGGTATTCCGGGCGTGGTATGGGATGTACCCTTCGTGCGGCGCTGGGCGCAGATTGCGCTGCGTCGCGCGGCGCCGGATATGCTCGCGGATCTGCTGCGCGATGCGGCGGCTAACGACGCCGTGCTGACCCCGGAGCTGATCGCGGGTTATGAGCGCGCTTTGCACACGCCGGGGTGGGAACTCAGCCTGCTGGGCATGCTGCGCGACAGCCGCCTGAGCGCGCAGCCCTTGCCGCTCGGCGAAATCCGCGTGCCAACGCTGATCGTATGGGGCGCGGAAGATGGGTGGGTGCCGCCGGAAGACGGTGTCCGCCTGGCGCAGATGATTCCGGGCGCGGAGCGAGTCGAGCTGGACGGCGCGGGCCATTTGCCGATGCACGAGGCACCCGACGAGTTCCAGGCAGCGCTGCTCGATTTTCTGGCGCGCACCGCTCCATGACTTCCTGACGAGGGTATAGGATCCAAAAAGCCGGGGGAACAGGCCCCGGCTTCTGGCAACGTTGCCGTGAGGCGCGCCGGTTTACTTGTTGATGCGGGCCAGCACGTCGTCTTCGTTCATCAGCAAGTAGGTCTTGCCTTCGTACTTGATCTCGGTGCCGGTGTACTTGGGGAACAGCACAAGGTCGCCCACCTTCAGGTCGGTGGTCCGGTCCTCGCTCTCACCGACCGCTTCGATCGTACCCTGCTGCGGCTTTTCCTTGGCCGTCTCGGGCAGCAGGACGCCGCCGGCAGTCTGGCTTTCGCCCTCAACCGGCAGGACAAGCACGCGCGCGCCTAGTGGTTCGATCTTGACTTTGTCGCCCATGTCTTTGTTTCTCCTTCGCGTCTCAGAGTGTTATGGGTGCTTCCGCCGGCGCGCAGGCCCCGGCGTTCGCACAGGTCAACGCACGACTAGTTCGCCGACAGCGCGACCGCGGCCCTGACCTTCTCCAGCAGCATGAATTCGGGCACCGCGCCCTCGATGTAGGTATCCTCATTGATGACGGTACGCGGAACACCCATCACGCTGTATCGCTGTCCGAGGTGTGGGAACTCCGTCACTTCGATCATGTCGGCGCGCACCTTGTCCGAGGCCATCGCCAGCCGGTGCGCCAGGACGACTGCCTGGGGGCAGTACGGGCACGTGGGCGTTACGAAAACCTGCAGGTGCAGGGGAGTCTCGAGACTCTCAAGGAACTCGAGCGTCGCAGGATCAAGATCCACTTCCCCTGTGCCGACGGCCAGGATCGCTTCAAGCAGCGAAGTGAACTCGTAGCCTGAAGGGATCCCGTAGAAGCGGATGCCATAGTCGCGGTCGTTCTCCCCGTTGATCGCGAGCGCCGGGATCTTGTCGATCCCCATCGCCTCGGCCAGCTCTTTCTCTTTCAAGAAGTCATGCACATGCAGGGTGAGCTGATCCGAGAGTTCGGCGACTTCTTCGGCAATCTGCCGGGTCTCCTTGCAATAGCCGCACTCGAAATCCTGGGTGAACATATGGATCGTGACAGGAGATCGCACAGCCGACAACAGGTTACGCACCTGGTCCTGGGTGTCTTTGTCCATCAGACGCATGGTTAGGGGTTCCTTTTTTTGTTCCGTTGACGGTTAACACCCTTTAGATGCGGCCAATCGGCGCGGGTTGCGCTGTCTGATGCACATCATACCGTGAATTGTTCCGGCTTTCTAACAGAATTTCGTTAGAGGTATCGCTCCGGATAGGGAGCAGGTATAATGAGCGCGGGTTCAGTCTATGAGCAAGGACGGATTGGGGCATGGGTAAGGCCATCATTCGCTGGGTGCGCGGGTTGGAGTTTGTGGCGACGGACAGCACCAAGCATTCAGTCGTGCTGTCGGCGCCGGACGAGGCGAACGGAACCGGCATGAAACCGAGCGAGCTGCTGCTGGTGTCGCTCGGCGGGTGTACCGCTTTCGACGTGGTCAACATCCTGATGAAGAAACGCAAGCGGCTGGTCGATGTGCAGGTCGAAGTTGAGGGCGAGCAGAACCCGACGCCACCTTGGGCGTTCACCCGTATCCATGTGCACTATATCATCACCGGTGAGGGGTTGACTCCGCGCGAGGTCGAGCAGGCTATCACGCTCTCGCACGAGAAATACTGTTCCGTCTCGGCGACGCTGGCGTGCGCCGTTAGCATTACGCACGATTACGAGATCGTCGAGCCGACCCTTGAACGCCGATAGCGCCTCACCCGGCACAGAGGAAAAATAAACAGCGTGGACCTTCTAGAGCGGATCTTAGGGGCAAACAGCCGGCGTGGCGGCAGCAACGACTTCTTCGACACTCTGCGCGGGCTGTCGCGCTGGGTGGTGAGCTGCGGCTGTGCGCTGCTGCTCGGCATTGCGTTCCTGGTGATTCTGATCGTCGGCGGGGCGATTCAACTGGGCAACGAGGCCATCACCATTGCCGTCGTGGTCGCGATGATTATCGTCGCGGTTGTGTCGCTATTCCGGGCGTCTTTCTCCTAGCGCGTTTTGCGCGTCGGGCGGGCGCCGCGCTTGATCCCCGCGCCCGCTCGATCGCTGGCTGTGAGCAACGGTCTCGTTCCGTTCCAGCATCTCCAGGATGGCCTGTCCGGTAATGAAGACCCGGCGCATTCCCGGCGGCTGGCTCGCGCGCAGTTCGCCGCTGGCGAGCAGGCGCTTGACCGTGCTCAGGCTCACGCTCAGAATCTCGGCCACTTCGTCGCGCGTGTAGACCCGGTTAGGGACGATCGGCGGGCGCTGGCTATGGTGTGCGCACATCGCATCTGCTCCGCTAAGGAAAGCTCTGCTGGACCCATTGCAGCGGGTCCACCGGCGTACCCCCGACCCACAATTCCCAGTGCAGGTGCGGCCCGGTCGAGCGGCCTGTCGAGCCGACGGTGCCGATGACCTGCCCCGGCACAACGATGTCCCCGACCTTAACCCTGATCTCCGTCTGATGCCAGAAACCCGAATACACCCCCCAGCCGTGGTCGATGATGGTGGCGTTGCCGCGGATGGGAAGCGCCTCGGTCATCACGACCGTGCCGGCGGCCGGGGCCAGGATCGGCGCGCCGGGTCCGCTGCCGAAGTCGGCCCCTGTGTGGAAGGTGCTCAGCGCTCCCTGGTTGTACGAGCGCCGCGTGCCGAACTGCGACGTAATGGCGCCGGTAGACGGCAGACCCATCATCCCGTCGAAAAAGCGTCGTGTGGTGAAGCCGGACATGATGCGCGTGATAGCCTCGTCTTCCGGTCCGGTCAGCGCCGGATCCAGCAGGGCGTTCTGCTCGGCTGTCAGGACGATCTGCTCCGCCTGGTAGCCTCCCGACTCGACCTGCACGCGGAGGGTTACCTCGGTGCGCTGCCCGTTGGCAGCGTCGATTGCCAGCGTCAGCGGATAGATGCCGGGCCGCGCCAGTGCATGAATGCCGAAGACGGCATCGTGCTGGTTCGCGTCGTGCGTCGCAAAGTGCAGCGGGCGCCCCATGAACGTCCCGCTGATGGTAGCCGGGCCATCGGTGACCAGGTGAATGCCCAGCGTCCGGCCTTGCACGACCGGAAGCGGGCGGAACTGCGCGTCGACCAGTGGGTACGGCAGGTCGGTAGCGTGATCGGACGCCGGAACCCCCGGAATTCGCAGTGTCTGGCCGAAGAAGAGCGGCGCCGGCCATGAAAGATGATTGGCCGCGGCCAACCGGTACGCCGGGATTCCATACTGGATTGCCAGCCGGTAGATGTTCTGCCCAGGACGCACAACGTGAACCGCTTCGGGCGTCGTGCCGGAAAGCTGGCTGCCGTCTGCGCCGGCTCCCACCGGGATCACAAGCTGCTGCCCGATATACAGCAGGTTCGGGTTGCACAGGTTGTTGGCAGCGGCCAGCGCCTGCGCGGTGGTCTGGTAACGTGCCAGAAGCGTTTGCAGCGTGTCGCCGGGGGCGACGGTATGCGTGGTCAGCGCGCCCACATTCCCCGGCTGCGCGTTTGGGATCAGCAGACGCTGGCCAACCGCGATGGAGCGCGGGTCGGCGATGCCGTTGGCAATAGTAATTGCCTCAACGGTGGTGCCATAGCGCAGCGCGATCCGGAAGAGATTCTCGCCCCGCTGGACGATGTGGATCGTGGTCGTTCCGGGCTGCGCGGCAGCACCATCCTGCGCCGCTACCGGCGCCACGCCGGCAGCCATTCCGGCAATCAAGCAGGCTGCCAGGGCGAGTATCCACCTGCTTCGAGATAACAGGAACGTATAGACGTTTCTCATGACGCTCGGCGGCGAATCTGCTCCACCAGGTGCAGGGCTTCTGTCAGCTTTTCCAGCGCGCTCGTCGCCAGCGGAATCCCCGTATCAGCCGTGCTGGCGAGGGTCTGGGCGTAACAGGACGGCTCGTAGAGCGCGCGTGCCTGAATTGCCAGCGCCAGCCCTTCGTTGATCAGGCGCACCGCTGTTTCAAGTTGCGGATCGGCTGCGTCGCGGCGGCCAAGCTGCGCGCGCTGCTCGTCCGTCCACTCGAACAGGCCGGGCCAGGGATCGAGCGCGCAGGACGACGGGCTTAGTATCTCACCCGATTGGCTGCGTTGCCAGTTATCGAGTATCCCGTTCTTGTACGGGCGCTGCAAGTCTCCCAGAATCGCGAGGCGCCGGTTCAACTCGCGCAGGATCTGCGGGTAATCGAGATCGGGCAGTGGCAGCGGCGTGGGCGAAAGGGTCGGTGTGATGGTCGGGGTGAGGGGCGGCGTGCTGGTCGGCGCCGGGATGTCGCTGGACGGCGGCGTTTCGGCGGGGGGTGGAGGTGCGGCCTCCGTTGGTTGGTTAGGGTCGGGCGTCGGTGTGAGCGACGGCGGCAGCGTGGCGGTGGGAGGCGGCGTTGGGGACGGGCCGGACGTGGGCGCCGGGCTGGCGATCGCCGTCGCCAGATCGCGGTCGAGCAGCGCCAGGTCGACCTCGACCTGATCCAGCTCGGCGGATGCACGCACCAGCTCCGCCATGCTCGCCTGGCCCGCGCTGCACATATGATCCCAGCGCGTCTGCGCGATCCGCAGCAGGTTGAGCGTGGTGTTGACCCGGCCCGCGATCCCGGCCAGATCGCGCCGGTAGGTCTCCAGGGTTGCCGGCGAAAGCTCCAGCGGGGCGGGGCGGATGATGTCGGACGGGCACAACAAGGTGCCGCTCTCGCGGTAGACGCGATCGCTTTCGCGCAGCGCGGCGACACTTGATCGGGTTTCATCGAGCCGGTTCTGCAAAGCGCGCTCAAGCTCGCTGCGCTCTGGCACCGGGCCGCCCGACGCGGAAATGCCGCCCTCACTGCCGGGCAAGTCGATCAGGCGCACGCCGATGTTGGCGATCAGCAGGGCGAGAAATACCACCCCCAGAACTACCAGGATTCGAGTCAGCACGGCGTCGCTGATCGGCCCTTGCTGCATCGGGCCGCCTTGCTGGAGCGCGCGAAACTGTCTCAGGGCAGCTTCTGCGGCACTGCGCACGTCATCATCGTCTTCTTGAAGGTACACGTTGCGCAGAAAAGGAATGACCTGCGGGTCGCGTGTCTTCGCCATCTGGCGCACGGCACGGCGGCGGGCTTTCGGCTCAGGGTCTTGAAGCTGTTCGATTAGGTCGTCCCAGGCGGGTCTGCTGGTCATGGTCCCGAATCCGTCCATAAGCGGGCACATACGGCCTCAATCATACGTTAATTCTTGGCTGTCCGAAAGTACCTCGCCGCCTTGCCTCGGCACAATAGCGCACCAGCGAACAGGGCTGGTGCGCAGCAAACAGCGATCAGGCGCCGGGTGTCAGAGGCGAACCGCTACCCGGCCGGGATGACGGTAAATGGACAGTTGCCGGTGTTATCCTCGTTGAGCGTCCCCGGGCCGAAGCGCTCGTAGCCGTCGCTGATTGCCTGGTCCCAGGTCACCCGGTAGGTGATCTCGTGCTCCCCGGCGGAGAGCCTGCCAACCGGATAATACCAGTAGATGATCCAGACGCCGCTTTCGCGCTTCATTTCCTCGGCGTACTGTTCCCAGTTCTCCAGAAGCCGCCCGTCGAGCCGGACTTCGTAGTTCGCGTTTTCCAGGTGTTCGTCCATATAGTCCGGCAGGGCGACATACCAACTCCACTCGACATACACGTTGTCGTTGGTCGTGACGCGCGGGGGAGCGACGCGTTTCTGGCGACAGTAGGCCAGGATGTTAACGCGGTTGCCGTCTGGGGTGGGGAGCGACCCGGCCTGAGCCGCGGGCGTCGCCGCCTGCGCCACTTCGGCGCCGGTGTCCCCGCCCGATTGTGGCGGCTCGGTTGCCAGAGGCTGTGCGATCACCTGCTCATAGTCGGTGATCACCAGCCGGGCCAGGACCCACAGCCGTTGTTCGTCGCCGTTTTCGTCGGTATATACCACCTTGTACCACAACCGGCCCTCATTGTCTTGCTGCATGCCGATCACGCCGAGCCGCGTGCCGGACGGCACGCTCAGCACGATTGCGTTGTTGAAGCCGGGTCCTTCGCGGAGATTCACCCGCTCGGTGGAGCGAATCTCGCCCACGACGGTCGGCGTTGGGGACGGCGCGGGCGTGGGCGTTTCCGTCGGCGGCACAGGGGTATTGGTCGCACGCGGTGTCGGCGATGGCGTGAAGGTCATGCTGGGCAGCGGAGTCGCGGTGAAGCGGGGCGTGAAGCTGACGATCGGCTTGACGGTGCGCGTGGGCAGGCTGCCGAGTTCGCTGCCCGGCCCGGCGGGCGCGGTGGGGTCGGGCGTCGCCTCTTCGCAGGCGGCGGCAACGAGCGCGATAACTAGCGCGAGCAACACCATGATCGAGCGTCTTCGGGTGGTCATACGGCCCATCTCCCCGCGTGTCTGGTCTGTGGCGTCACGTTAAAACGCGCTGGCTGGCACCGTCTATTATGATCGAAAAACGCCATCAGACAAAACCGGCGCACAATCCCCCGATCCGGTTCGGCATCGCAGCGTATCGAATTGGGCGGATCGGTGTTTGAAGAGGTATCATCGACTAGGACAACTCAAGCAGCGAGGGCAGTGCATGGATCCCCTATCCGTTCTTTTTGTGATTATCGCCGGCTATGTGATTGGCTCGTTTCCGACGGCTTACCTGGTTGCGCGGACCAAAGGCGTAGACATTTTCGCAGTGGGCAGCGGGAACATGGGCGCGACCAACGTCACGCGCGCGCTCGGCTGGCGGTATGGCCTGCTGGTGTGGGCTTGGGACGGGTTGAAGGGTGTGCTGGTCGTGCTGCTCGCTCGCACATTCTTCCCTGAGGACCGCACCGCGGCGAGCGTGATCGGGGCTGTGGCGGTCGTGGCAGGGCACAACTGGTCGTTTCTGGCGACCATCATCACGGGCAGTATTCGCGGGGGCAAGGGCGCTGCAACGGCGATGGGGACGTTCCTGCTGCTGGCACCGACCTTCATTGTGGTGCTGAGCTTGGCTCTGGCCGCCGCGATCATTCTGATCACGCGCTATGTCTCACTGGCCGTGCTGACCGCCGTTGGCGTCGCAGGGGTGGCGATCTTCGTCATGCTGGTGTTGGGCCGGCTCGACCCGGTCTACAGCGTCTATTTGCTCGTCGGCTACATGGTCTTCTTGCGGCATCGTCGCAATATCTACAGCCTGATTCAGGGGACGGAGCGGCGGCTCGGCGAGCGTGTCTAGCGCGCTATCCTGCCAGACCATATAACGCCCGGCGCGACGTCAGAGCGGCCGGGCGTTTGTCTTGAGCGGCGGGCGTGTTCAGGCGTTGATCCGGCGGCGGCGGAACCCGCCCATGTAGTCCGGCACGGTGAGCGCGAAGATGCGGCAGCGGCGTGTGTCGGACAGGCGGCTGCGGATCATCGGGTCGATCGCTTCGAGTGTCTGCGTGGTGGTGAACACCGTCGGCGCGTGCGCGAGGTAGCGGTAATCGACAATCTGGCGGATCTTCTCGCGTGCCCAGGACGACGCATTGGACAGGTCGAGATCGTCGATGACCAGCAGGGGAGCCGCGCGGATCTCGTAGAAGCGCCGGTCGAAGGATGTGGCCGCCGCCGGGCTGAACGCGGAACGCAGGTAGTCCAGCAGGTCCGGCGCGGTGACCAGGATGACATGCTCGCCGCGTGCGTGGCGATAGTTGGCGATGGCAGCGGCCAGGTGAGTCTTGCCGCAGCCGTGCTCGCCCATGAACAGCAGCCAGTCGCGCGGGTTCTCGGCGTAGGCCCGCGCAATCTCGTACGCCTCGCGCAGATTGCGGCGCTCTTCGGGCGGCAATGTGTCTTCCCGCAGGTCGAACGTCTCGAAAACCATCTCGCCGTAGAGGCTAAGGTTGGATACGGGGCTGGGTTCCTGGGCCGTATCGACGCGCCGGTAATCCGGCAAGTCCATGATGATGCTCTGGGTCAACTGCCAGTCGACCATGCGGCTGCGGATGCGGGGATCGATCTCTTTCAACTCGCAATTGGTCGTGATCACGGTTGGCAGCGCGTGCAGATAGCGGTGATTGATCAGTTGATAGAGTTTTTCCTCTGCCCAGGGCGTGGCGCTTTCGGCCCCGAGATCGTCGAGCACCAGCAGCGGCGCCGTGCGGACCTGCTCAAACAACTCGTCGTAGGCGATCTCGGACGTCGGCCCGAAAGACGCGCGCAGGTGGTCCAGCAGATCAGGTACCGTGACGAACAGCACGCGATCGCCTTGCTCCAGGCGATAGTTGGCGATGGCCGCCGCCAGGTGAGTCTTGCCGCTGCCGTAGTTGCCTTGAAAGAGCAGCCAGCCCTGAGGCTGCACGGCGTATCGCTGCGCTCGCTCGAAGCTGGCGCGCAGAGCGGAAAGCTGCTCGTCGCTGAGACCCTGGAGATCGAGCCGGAAGGTGTCGAAGGTCTTGTCGGCCAGCGCATCGAGGTTGCTCATTTTGCGCAAGTTGGCCGTCTGGCGGGCCAGCAACGCGTCGCGCTGGCAGACGCACGGGAACGCCCGGCCAAAGTCTGGGTGGTTGACCGGGACATCCTTGACGACGAACCCCATGCCGCCGCAAATGGTGCAGGTAGAGGTCATCGGCGCGCGCTCAGAAGTCGACGATGTCGGAGAGTGATCCCCGGACATACCGGTAGCGATCCGCCTGAGTTGGTTGTTGAGTGACTCCACGGTCCTTCCCTTCGGCCTCCCAACGCTGGAGAATCGCCGCGATATAGCGCCAGTTGCGCGCATTGCGCTCGACCGCCAGGCGCACCGCTTCCTCGATCCACTCGACCGGATAATCCTGCTCCGCTGCGCGAAGCTGCTCGCTGATTAACGGCGTCAGCGGTCCGATGTTCTGCTCGTAGAGGGCGAACACGTTGGGGCGCTCGTCCACCAGCGCGATCGGATATTCGCGATCGCCCGGCACGAACCGCCCGGCCTCAATGGCCCGCACCGCGTTTCGGCCCCGAACGGTGTTGACAAAGTAAACATCTTGCGGGCCGTCAACTCCGTCGACCTGGACGTGCAGCAGTGTGCCGCGCTCGACAGCGCGCGCCAGCCCGGCCCGTACGGCGCTCGCGGCGGCGTCCGGATCGGCGTCGAACCCGCCTAGGAAACGCGCGTCCTGCAACAGTTCGCGCAGGGTCATGTAGCGGTATTCCCCTTCCTGCTGTTGCAGCGCCCAGAACAGGTGCAGCGTGATTTTCAGTTCCGCCAGGTCGTCGATCATCGGTAGCAGGTCGGTGAAGAACAGGGCAGGGACCGCGACCGTTCGCACTCTGCCGGGCGGAAAGCCGTCGAAGCGTTGCATACGCGCCTGCTCCTCAAAATCACCGGCCACCGACTAGAAGCCGGCCAGGTCGACGCCGGTCCGGTTTAGGTTGGCGAACTGCGTCAGTTCCTTGCGGAAGTAAAGCGTCACAACGCCGGTCGGGCCGTTGCGGTGCTTGGAAACGAGGATATCGGCCTGATTCTGGCGCTCGGTATTCTCGTTGTAGACTTCTTCACGGTAGATGAACATGACGACATCGGCATCCTGTTCGATCGAGCCGGACTCGCGCAGGTCCGAAAGCTGCGGGCGCTTATCCTGGCGCTGCTCGACCGCGCGCGAAAGCTGCGCGGCAGCCAGCACGGGGACGTTTAGCTCCCGCGCGAGCTGTTTGAGCTGCCGCGAGATGAAGCTGATCTCCTGCACGCGGTTCTCGCTGCGGCCCATGCCGGAGTTCATCAACTGCAAATAGTCGACGATGATCAGATCCAGCCCGTGCTCGCTGTACAGCCGGCGGCAC
>DYEN01000354.1 GCA_020725705.1 Anaerolinea sp. | reverse complement strand
GGGATCGGCGCGCCCCAGTAACGCTGGCGGCTGATCAGCCAGTCGCGCAGGCGATAATTCACCGCGCGGCACCCGATGCCCTGCTGCTCCAGCCACTCGGTCACCTTCGCCTTGGCGACGTGCTCGACCTCGCCGGATGGGCCGATCTGCGTTCCCCTGGTGCCCGTGAACGGGCCGGAGTTGATCATGTCGCCGTACTCGTCGTGATACAGCGCGTCGCGGTACCATTCCAAGCCGTACAGCATTTCCATGATGGTGCGCCTGTCCGCCACCGACGGCTCCAGTGCCTTGCAACGCGCCAGCAGTTCGCGATCTGCGGCGACGGAGTCGAACGGAACAACCCCGTCGTCGAAGATGAACGCCCACCGCGCGCCGACCACCTCGACCCACGAGCCGGGTTTTACGTATTGCCGGGCGATGGCGATGTACTCATCGACCTGGTCTTCGTGCATGGTCACGTAGATTGCCTCGCCGGTTTTCTGGTACGGGATACGCGCCCGGTCCAGGGCCTGCGTGAAGCCTTCCTTCATCCACGCGCCCTCTTTTGTGAAGCTTTTGACCAGGCCGTCTGTGCGCGCGATGACCGGGATGATAGGCAGGCCGTGCTTCAGTGCGAACTCAAAGTCGCGCTGGTCGTGGGCGGGCACGGCCATGATCGCGCCGCTGCCGTAGCTGATCAGCACGTAGTCGGCGATCCAGATCGGGATGCGCTCGTTGTTGACCGGATTGATGGCGTAGCCGCCGGTGAAGACGCCGGTCTTGTCTTTCCCCTCGGCGGTGCGGTCGATCTCCGTTTTGCGCGCGGCTTCCTCGACATAGGCCCGGACCTCTGCGCGCCGGTCGGGGGTTGTGATCTGGTCAACCAGCGGGTGCTCGGGCGCCAGCACCATGAACGTCGCGCCCCACAGGGTGTCGGGCCGCGTGGTGAAGACGGTGATCGGCTCGCCCTGTTCGGTGCGGAAAGTCACCTGCGCGCCCTCGCTGCGCCCGATCCAGTTTGTCTGCATCACCTTCACGCGCTCCGGCCAGTTGATCGTGCTGTGATCCAGCAGTTCCTCGGCGTAGCGCGTGGTGCGGAAGAACCACTGCTCCAGTTCTTTTTTGATGACAGGCGTGCCGCAGCGCTCGCAGTGGCGATCTTCTCCCCACACCTGCTCGCGCGCCAGCGTGGTGTTGCAGTTCGGGCAGAAATCGACCGCGGCTTTCTGGCGGTAGGCCAGATCGTGCTTGTAGAACTGCAGGAAGAACCACTGTGTCCACTTGTAGTACTCAGGATCGCTGCTGATCGCCTCGCGCTCCCAATCGAACATGGCGCCCATGGTGCGGAGCTGGCGGCGCATGTTGTCGATGTTGCGGTAGGTCCAGATTTTGGGATGGATCCCGCGCTGGATGGCCGCGTTTTCGGCGGGCAGCCCAAAGGCGTCGAACCCCATCGGGAACAGCACGTTATAGCCGCGCATGCGCATCCAGCGCGCCCGTGCATCCGAAGGGGTCATGGCGTACCAGTGGCCGATGTGCAGGTCCCCGCTGGGG
>DYEN01000353.1 GCA_020725705.1 Anaerolinea sp. | reverse complement strand
CCAGTACCCGGCAGGCTTCCGCTTCAGCGCGCAGATCACCAGCAGCGCGGGCGACGTAGCGCGGGCGAGAGTCGTCTGGTCACACGCCCCGGGCACGCAGCGCAGCCGCCCGGCGCAGTACGACCCGGAGACGGATCGCTGGGTCGCGACGTGGGAAGCCAGCGGTGCAGACGCCGTCCCCCCGTGGCTGGGCGTCACCTACACCTGGCAGGCAACCGACACCGCCGGGAACAGCTTCGTCTCCGAGCCGGTTTCGGTTGAGTACGAGGACCCCTCGCGCGAGTGGATCCGCACCGAGAGCGAAGACATCATCGTCTTCACCGAGAGCCTGCCCGCCGAAGTCGGCGAGATGGTGGTTGACGCCATGGCGCAGCAGCGCGAGCTGTTCCGCGAAGCGTGGGGCGGCCTGCTGCCCTATAAGCCGCGCGCCATCCTCTTCGGCGACCGCGAAGCGTGGGAAGAATGGCAGATCACCTATGTCAACCCGCGTATCCTGGGCACGACCAGCTCGGATTGGGGTGCGACCGTGCAGCGCGTCAACGGAACCGATTACCACGATCTGGCCTACGGCACCGTTCCGCACGAGATCGCGCATATGTATCAGGACGAATTCGTCGGCTTTCTGCCGGTGAGCTGGTTCAACGAAGGCAACGCCACCTTCTTCGAGGCCAACCAGCAGTACGACTACCTGGCGCGGGTGCGCGAAATCGCGCGCAGCGGTCGCCTGCCGAACCTGCTCGAAGATTCCGGCCCGTCGATCCGCGGGACCAACGCGCGCGACGGCTACGACATCGGCTACACCTTCTTCCTGTGGTTAACCGAGACCTACGGGATCGAGGCGCACCGCGAGCTGATGCAGCTTATCCGCGGCGGAACCGGGCGCAACGCCGCGCTGGAGCAGGTCACCGGCCTGAGCTTGCGCGAGATCGAGAGCCGCTGGCGTGTGTGGCTCGGCGCCTCGGAAACTGCGCCGACACTCGTTCCGACGCCCACGCTCTTCACCTTCCCGACGGTCACGCCGTTTGGGCGCTGAGGCACGCTGCCCGGTCGCCGCGCCGCGTGCGGACAGGGCCGCTCCCCGGTGGGCGGCCTTTTTTCGTCCCGTGCGGATGACAGCGCGCGGAGATGATGCTAGGATTCAGGGCGCAACTGCCGCAGACAGGATCAGGAAGATGCCGAGAGTCGAACGCTCGCGGAGCGCAGGGGTGCTGATGATCATGGTGCTGGTCAGCAGCTTGCTGCTGGCGCCGCCTGCCCGGGTCGCTGCGCAGGACGGCACGCTAGAGCCGGAAACCGGCGCGATTGCCTTCACCAGCATGACCGTGATCTTCCCGGCCGCGATCCAGTTCGTGGCCGGGGTCGAAGCGCCGCCGGACGCCATCGCCCGTGTTGAGCTGGTCATCCGCCAGCACGGGGACGTGCTGCGCACCTTCTCCGCCGCCGACGTCGAGCCGTACCTGTTGCGCCGCGGCGAGACATCCGCCGATCTGCTCGTCACATGGGAACTGGACGGCCCGCCCTATCCGCGACCGTTCGAGCCGCTTGCGTACACCTGGACCGTCGAGACGCAAGATGGCGTGCCGTCGGTGGCCGGCGGCGAGGCTCCCTATCAGGATCCGCGCTTTGACTGGCACGCTGCCGGGCAGCCGCCGCTGGTGCTGCGCTGGCACAACGCCAGCCTGGGCGGCGCGCGCATCGCCGCCGAGCTGGAGCCGGTCCTGGCCGCCCTGCGCGCGCACACCGGGCAGCAGCCGTCCTTCGAGTTCGTGATCTACGATCCGGACGCGCCGCTCTGCCTGACGATCACCGATCCGGGGACCGGCACGCGCGCGCCCGGCATCCTCTCGCCGGTCAACGGGCGGATGTTCGCCTGCCCCGTCGAGCAGCACGAGCGCGTCTACAGCGGGGCCGGGTTGATCTTCGTGCAGCGGACGTCGTTTGGCTTCAGCGACCTGCGCGACCGGCTGGCGGTCGAGATGGCGCGGCGGACGTACGGCGCGCTATGGCAGGAGTCCGGGGTCGAGGTCCCGGCCTGGTTCGCTGCCGGGTTGGCCGCGCTCTACCGCCCGCGAGGCGATCTCGCCGCGCTGGAAATGGCGCGCGCCGCCCTGGAAGACGGCGCGCTGCTGCCCGCCGCCGCGCTGGCCGATCAACCCGCCGCCGGCGCCTCGCGCTACGAGCGCGAGCTGTGGCAGGCGCAGAGCGCGCTGCTGGTGCGCTATCTGGCCGATCGCAACGGTCCCGACACGCCGTTTGAGGTTGCACGGGCGGTGGCAGACGGGGTACCGTTTGACGAGGCGCTGGCGGCGCTGGACGACACGCTCCCGGCGGCGCTATGGGATACCTGGCAGCAGTGGATCGGGTTCGACGAGGCCGGGCGGGCGGCCAGCCGGACGCTGTATCAGACTCCGGCGCCCAGCCCCACTCTGGCGCCGACCGCGACGCCGATCCCGCCCAGCCCGACGCCAAGCCACACGCCGACGCCCTCGCCCTCGCCGACGCCGACGCTGCTCGGCAACGTGGCCCCACCTGTGATCGACATGCGGGCGCTGCCCACCGACCCCCGCCCCCCAACCAACACGCCGCTGCCGCCCGGCAGCCTGCCGACTCTGGCCCCGCGCCCCACCCAGGCAACGCCCGCCGCAAGCGCGGCACGCCTGGACGAAACCGGGATGCTGGGCGCGGCGTTTGTGGCGGCGGGGTCGGCGCTGGTGCTGATCGGGGTGGGGCTGCTGCTACGGCGGCGCTAGCCGGACGGAATGAGGACTGATGTGAAGAAAGCGATCTACGATTTCTCGTTGGACGAACTGACCGGGTTGCTGGCCACATGGCATCAACCCGCCTACCGCGCGCGGCAGCTTTGGGAGTGGCTTTATCGCCGCAAGGTGACGGACTTCGCGGCCATGACCAACTTGCCGGCAGACCTGCGCGCACGCCTGGCCGATGAGTTCACCATCACCCGGCTGGAACCGGTCGCCGAGCTGCGCTCTAGCGACGGGCAGACGGTCAAACATCTGCTGCGCCTGCCGGACGGCCAGATGATCGAGAGCGTGCTGATGGAATATGACGACGAGCGCCGGACCGCCTGCATCAGCACGCAGGCCGGGTGCGCGATGGGCTGCGTCTTCTGCGCCACCGGCCAGATGGGCTTTGCCCGGCACCTGACGGCGGGCGAGATCGTCGAACAGGCGCTGATTTTCGCGCGCCAGCTTGAAGCCGAAGGCGAGCGCCTGAGCAACGTCGTGTTGATGGGCATGGGCGAACCGTTCCACAACTACGACGCCACGCTCGAAGCCATCCGGCGGCTCAACGACGAGCGCGGCCTGAACATCGGCCAGCGCCACATCACCGTCAGCACGGTGGGGCTGGTCCCGGCCATTCGCCGCTTCGCGGACGAGGGCTTGCAGGTCAAGCTGGCGATCAGCCTGCACGCGGCCACCGACGAGGAACGCAGTAAGCTGCTGCCGATCAACCGGCGCTGGCCCCTGCGCGAACTGATGGACGCGGTCCGCGAGTACATCGCGCGCACCGGGCGGCGCGTTACGTTTGAGTGGGCGCTGATCGCTGGCGAGAATGACACGCCGGAGCAGGCCGAGCGGCTCGGCGCGCTGTTGGAAGGGACCAAAGCGCACGTCAACCTGATCCCGCTCAACCCCACCCCGGAGTACGGCGGGCGTCCCTCGGATCCGCAGCGCGTCGCCGCGTTCCAGCGCGTTCTGACGCGCCACGGCATCACCAGCACGGTGCGCGTCCGGCGCGGGATCGACATTCAGGCCGGGTGCGGGCAGCTCAAGGCCGAGGTGCAGCGCGCCGCCCGCCGCCGCGCCAAAGCAGAACCCGCCGGCGAGGAGAGCACAGACAGCCGATGAACGTTGACGTGCGTTTTCTGGCGAGCCTGAGGACAACTGCGGGCCGGCCCGGCGTCATGCTGGACCTGCCCGCCGGCGCGACGCTCGGCCAGGCCGTCGAACGCCTGCTGGCCGAGATCCCCGCGCTGCACGATCACGTCCCGGTCTGGCATCTGGCGGTCAACGGCGTGCAGGCCGAGCCTGAGACCGTCCTGCACGACGGCGACCAGATCTCGATCTTTCCGTACATTGCGGGCGGTTGACAGGAGAGCACACCCCATGAACGACGAACGGCGCGCGCGGTTGGAGAGATTCCGGCAGGAGCGCGAGCGCCAGAACGCGCGCATCCTCAGCGCCGATCATCTCGGCATCAAGCGGTTCTTCAACCTGGACACGTCCGCCTACCATGACGGGGCGCTCGACGCGCGCACCAAGGAGTTGCTGGGGCTGGTTGCGTCGCTGGTGCTGCGCTGCGACGACTGCGTCGACTATCACCTGATCCAGTGTGTGGCGCTCGGCCTGAGCGAAGAGGAACTGATCGAGGCGCTGAATGTGGGCCTGATCGTCGGCGGGTCGATCGTGATCCCGCACCTGCGGCACGCCTTCGACACGATGGACGTGCTGCTCGCCGAGCGCGCCGCCGGGTCCGGCGACCCCTCACCCGGCGCAGGCTAAACCGGGATCCAGAAGCCGAACAGGCTGCCCTTGCCCGGTTCGCTATCCACGTAGACTTTGCCGTTGTGGTAGGCAACCGCCGCCTTGACGACCGACAGCCCCAGCCCCAGGCCGGGGATATCGGCGGCGGCGTCCTGCTCGACGCGGTAGAACGGCTCGAACAGCCGGGCCTGCTGATCCAGGGGAATACCGATCCCGGTGTCTTCGATTTCGATCGCCACGCAGGGCGTGTCGCCGTAAAGTTTGACGCGCCCGCGCACGGTGATCCGGCCCCCGGCGGGGGTGTATTTGATCGCGTTGGCGATCAGGTTGTAGATCGCGCGCGCCAGGCGGACCGGGTCACCGCGCCCAACCGGCAGATCATCCGCGCACTCGACCACCAGCTCGTGATGCTTTTCAGCCAGCTCGGCCTGGGCGGTGTCCAGCGCGCGCGCGATCAGGTCCGCCCAGACGAGCGGCTGTGCCACGCGGTGCTGCTTCTCGATCCGCTCCAGCGAGAGCAGATCGGAGACGATCTGCTGCATCTGGTCCGCCGTCTCACGTGCCTGGCGTAGATACATTTGCCGCCGTTCGGGGGGCAGGTGCTCGAACTGGCCGGCGAAGACTTCCAGATACGCCTGAAGCCGGGTCAGCGGCCCGCGCAAGTCGTGCGAGGCGAGGCGGATCATTTCGGACTTGACGCGCTCCAGCTCGCGAATATCGCTGAACAGCAACGCCTGTTCGAACGCGATTGCGGCCTGGTTCGCCAGCGCGCGGCAGGTTTGCAGGTCGTCCTCGCTGAAGGCATGCGTCGGCTCGTAATCGCGCAGCAGCGCCACACCCAGCGTGCGCGTGTGACTGAACACCGGCACGACGACCAGCTCGTGAATCCGCTCCAGGAAGCGCCTGCCGGGGAACGCCTGGCACGCTTCGTCGGCGGTGAGACGCACGAGTTGGTGCTCGTCGATCACAGGCTGCAGCAGCGGTGAGCCGAAATCCACGCGGTCGCCGCGCTTGCAAGCACGATCATCTTCGGGCCAGACCGCCTGCACCACACCGGAACGCGTCTCGACGTCGAAATCGCAGATCGTCGTGCTGGCCGAGCGCGTCAGGTGCGTCATCTGCTCGGCGAAGCGCGAGAGGATCACGTCCAGGTCCAGCGTCGAGAGGATCGACTGGCTGGCGCTGTGAAGCGCGTCGAGCTGCTCAAGCCGCGCGGCCAGCTCGGCGGCCTGGGCGCGCTGCTGCTCGTAGAGCCGGGCGTTTTCAAACGCGACCGAAGCCTGCTGGGCAAACGGTAGCAACATGCGAATATGTTCGTCGTTGAAATACTCCGGCGTGACCGAGTCCAGCGCGAACAGCCCCACCACCTCGCCCCGCACCAGGATCGGCATCCCCAGCCAGCAGCGGATATGCGCCGTCCCCGGCGTGTGCTTCCAGACCGGGCTGCGTGCGACATCCGGCACCAGCAACGGTGTGCCACGCCGGACGATCTGCCCGATATACGGCGAGCCGTCCAGCGAGAACCGCACCTGCCGGACCAGCTCCAACGGGGTGCCAAAGGCATCGTGCCCGATGCAGTGTACAATCCGCGCCTCGTTGTCGCGGATCAGCATCACGTTGGCCGAGTCATAGGGGACGATCCGGCGGGCCTGATCCAGCAGCCGGGCCAGCATTTCGTCCAGGTCGAGCGTTGAGGTCAGCACCGTGCCGATTTCGCGCAGCGTGTCGGCGATCTCGCGCTCGCGCCGCAGCCGGGTTTCGACCTGCTCGCGCTGTTTGGCCGCGCCAATGCTGGCGGCCATCGTCTGTAGCGCGCTGGCTTCCTGCCGGGACCACTCGCGAGCCTCGCAGCGGTCGTGCAGCCCGACGAACCCCCACAGCCGCGCGTCAATGAAGATCGGCGCGGCAAGCAGCGAGCGGATTCCCCACCGTTCCAGAAACGGTGTGCGCAGCGCGGCCAGGGTCTCGGTGCTGCCGCTGACGATCTCATGCCGCTCCAGCAGGGCGTAGAGGTTTTCCAGGCCGTTGGCGCGCACCAGAATCGGATTAGGCCAGCCTACGCCGGCCTCGCCGTCGCCCAGGCGAGACCACAAATTCTGCTGCACAAGCTGGATGTCGCTGCCGTCTGACAGCGGGACGATCTGGAAAATATACGCGTAATCGCTGTCGGATGCCTGCCCCAAGATCTGCAGGGCTTCGTTCACCACACGCTCGTGGTCGCCCGGCTGCATCAAGCGCTGGGTGGCGCGGGCGACGCCCTGCAGCAGCATATCCTGACGCCGCATGGCGTCCTCGGCGTGCTTTTGGCCGGTCATGTCGCGGGCAAAGATCGCGACCCGATCCACCTGATTCTGGCTGTTGCGCAGGGGGTAGATGGCAATCTCAAAAATATTGCCGTCGCGCTCGTCCTCGAAGTGCTGCGGTTCGCCTGTTTCAAAGGCGCGCCGCAGCCGCACAGACCGTTCCTTGACGCCGTCGTCGGGCAGCAGAAGCTGGAACGAGCGCCCGGTCAGCTCGGCGGCTGTGGTGTTCAGGTAGTGCGCGGCAGTTTCGTTGGCGACCAGAATTTTCCCCTCGCGATCCACCAGCACCGCGGCGTACATCGGCGCGTTGAGCAGCGCGCGCACCATCTCATCCGACTGAGTGTGAGCCGCCTCGTCCAGCTTTTCGCCCGTCACGTCGCGCCCGATGGAGTGGATCTCCGTCACGTGCTCCGCATCATTCTGTACCGGGTGGCTCTCCCAGCGCAGCCAGCGCCACCCGTGTACCGTCCGGACACGCAACTCGACCTCGACCCGCTGAGTGCCGGAGCGCAGGGCGCGGCGCGCGCTCATCGCGGCGGGGATGTCATCCGGATGAACAAACGACAGGGCGTTGCTCCCGACCAGTTCTTCACGTGTGCGGCCGAACAGCCGGCAACAGGCGTCGTTGGCCGAGATAAAGCACCCCTGCGGATCGACGCGCACAACCAGGTCCTGGCGCCGCTCATCCCGGCTGCGCCGCCGCGTGCCGCGCGAACGGGCGCGGCGCTCGCTCTCGCCCGGCGCGCCAACGTCGCGGACGATAACCAGCAACACGCGCTCGCCGCCCAGAGATGCCGTGCTGATGTTCCATTCGGCGGTCATTTGCCGCGTATGGCCCACCCACAACGCCTCGCGCAGGCGAAGTTGCTGCCCGTCTTCCAGTGTTCGCAGCGCTCGCGTCACGCGCGCCCGCCTGTCCGGAAGACATAGCTCCGGCAGAGTACATCGTTCGAGCGCATCGTTGCTCTGCTCGAAAAGCTCTTCGGCGGCGGCGTTGGCGAAGACAATCCGCAGCGTCTCGCTGTTTACCACCAGCAGCGGGGCAGGAAGCGCCCGTAACAGCTCATCACCGACCCGCACCCTAACCATTCTAACGCCCCCACTCCGCGACTCTGGCCGCAGGCTCGCCAGACGGCCGGGCCGTCAGCACCCAGACCAGCCCACCCACCAGGGCCAGCCCGACCAGGCTCGCCAGGCCAGACTCCGGGAACCATTCCGGACGGCCCACCAGCCAGGCCGGGCCATTCAGGCGCAGCCCCAGCCCGTCTTCCAGGGTATAGGCGGCGATATTCCACCCGGCGTGCAGCGCCACCGGAAACGCCAGCCGCCGATCGCTGCGCTCATACGCCGCGCCAAACACCACGCCCATCGCCGTCAAAGCGATCAATGCTATGGGGATCAGACCGGCCGGTACGCCCTGATATAACAGATTCGGCAGATGAAACGCACCGAAGAGCGCCGAAGCTGCTCCCAGGCCGCGCGCGCCACCCAGACGGTCCACCAGCAGCGACTGGAGCACCCCGCGGAAGGCCAGCTCCTCGACCCCGGCGACCAGCAATTGCTGCCCTGCCAGCAGGATCAAGAACCGGCCCACGGCCCGCTCCGGCCCGGCCAACGACGCCCATCCCGCCGCCGCCAGCAGGGCGTATACGGCTCCGGCAGCCGCTGCCGCCCCCACCATCCCCACCACAACCTGACGCAGCATTCCGCGATAGGGCGCCGTCCCAAGCGCCGCAAGCGACCGGCGGTTGAGCCACCAGACCGCCAGCGCGCCCAGAGGCATCCCGGCAAAATAGGCGAGAAACGCCACCCACCCCAGCCCGTCGATCAGCATCACGGCAAGGCCGCCGAGCAGCAGCGCATAATAAGCAAAGAGCCAGATCATGGACAAATGCTGGGCTTTGACTAGATGGCGGTCGAGAAAAACTGCGGTGCTCCGGTCCCGATACCATCAGTATACCCCGATTGGCGGCCATCACCACTGGTACAGCCTTCCCAACGGGCCGATCTGGCGCTTGTCGTCGTTGGACTCCCCGGCTGTTCACGCTATATTCATAGGAAGGAAACATTCATCGTGGCATCGCAGTTCCCCGTTGAGCTTTGTTGCCACCGCCACGCAAATCCAGATGGAAGGCGCATCATGAAGATCCAGTTCCTGTTCTGGGAAGAATGTCCATCACACCCCGATGCCTGGCGCCGCCTGCACGAGGTTCTCGATCAATTAGGAGTCCAGGCCGAGCTTGAGCGCATCGAAATCACCAGCGAGGACGACGCGCAGCGCTGGCATTTTCCCGGCTCACCGACCATTCTGATCAACGGGCAGGACATCGACCCCCAACCCCAGAGCGATGCCCGCCTGACGTGCCGGCTGTACATTCACGAGGACGGGCGCCCATCGCCCCTGCCGTCTTACGCCGCCATCCGCCGCGCGATCGAGGCCGCCCGCGCCGGCGAGGAATAGGATATACCAGGAAAGGATAGATACATGCTTGAGATCGGACAGACCGCGCCCGACTTCACCCTGCCCGGCATCGACGGCCGGACTTATCGCCTGCAAGATTTGCTACACGGTCACCGCGCCGTCGCCGTGATCTTTAGCTGCAACCATTGCCCCTACGTCCAGGCATGGGAAGACCGGATGATCGCGCTGCAACGCGAATACGGCGAGCGCGGTGTGGTGCTGGTGGCGATCAACCCCAACGACGCAACCCGTTACCCCGAAGACAGCTTCGAGGGCATGCGGCGCCGCGCGCAGCAAAAGGGCTTTAATTTCCTCTATCTGCACGACGAAAGCCAGGATGTCGCCCGTGCCTATGGGGCCGAGCGCACGCCGCACGTCTACCTGCTCGACGGCCAGGGCGTGCTACGCTATCGCGGCGCGATCGACGACAACTACGAGCGTCCCGAAGCGGTCCGGCACACCTACCTGCGCGACGCGATCGAGGCGGTGCTGTCGGGCACAAAACCGCCGGTCGAGACAACCCCGGCCGTCGGCTGTACAATCAAATGGCGGAGCTAGCTGGCGAGCGGCCTCGCCGGGCGGCGCGCACCGCCATGCGATCCACCGATTCCTGTCCCAACCTGTCACACCGATAAGGAGCGTTCCGAGCATGAGCTACCAACACATTGTCGTGCCGGCTGAGGGGGAGAAGATCACCTGCCTGGGCGACCCGAAATGCGTGCCCGATCACCCGATCATTGCCTTTATCGAAGGCGACGGCATCGGGCGCGACATCATGAACGCATCCCGGCGCATCTGGGATGCCGCCGTCGAGAAAGCCTACGGCGGCCAGCGCAAGATCGCCTGGATGGAGATCTACGCGGGCGAGAAAGCCGCCAGGCTGTACGATGGCGATTATATGCCGTCGGAGACGTTCGACGCCCTGCGCGAGTTCCTGGTCGGGATCAAAGGCCCGCTCACGACACCGGTCGGCGGCGGCTTTCGCAGCCTGAACGTCACGCTGCGCCAGGAGCTTGACCTCTACGCTTGCGTCCGCCCGGTCAAGTGGTACAGGGGCGTTCCCAGCCCGCTGCGCCACCCCGAGGACATCGATGTCGTGATCTTCCGCGAAAACACTGAGGACGTGTACGCGGGGATCGAATATGCTGCCGGAACGCCCGAAAACGAAAAGCTGGCGCGCTTCCTGCGCGAGGAGCTGGGCGCGCAGTTCTTCGAGGGCAGCGGCCTGGGCGTCAAGCCTATCAGCGCCTTCGGGACCAAGCGCCTGATGCGCTTTGCCCTGCGCTACGCGCTGGAGCGCGGCCGCTCCAGCATCACGATCGTTCACAAGGGCAACATTCAGAAGTTCACCGAAGGCGCCTTCCGCAACTGGTGCTACGAGGTCGCCCGCGAGGAATTCCCCGAGCAGACCATCACCGAAGACGAGCTGTGGGATCAATATGGCGGTCAGGTGCCGGAAGGCAAGATCGTCATTAAGGACCGCATTGCAGACATTATGTTCCAGCATATGCTGCTGCGCCCGAAGGAATTCGACGTGATCGTCACGCCGAACCTGAACGGCGACTATCTGAGCGATGCCGTCGCGGCAGAGGTTGGCGGCGTGGGCATCGCGCCCGGCGGCAACATCGGCGACCACGTCGCGCTGTTCGAGGCAACTCATGGCACCGCGCCCAAATACACCGATCTCGACAAAGTCAACCCCGGCTCGCTGATGTTCAGCGGCGTCACCATGCTGGAGTTCCTCGGCTGGAACGAAGCCGCCGAGTTGATCACTGCTGCCTATGAGAAGACGCTGGCGCAAAAGATCGTGACCTACGATTTCGCGCGGCAGATGCCGGACGCGACCGAGGTTAGCACCAGCATGTTCGCCTCGACGGTGATCCAGAATATGGATGCCTGAGCGCGGCGCCGCTCTATTACGCCGCGCAGAATCTTGTGCCGCATCAGGCAAGCGGGTGATATACGCACAACAAGGAGCGAGCAACGATGGAATACACCTATCTCGGACGCACGGGCTTGCAGGTCAGCCGGCTGTGCCTGGGGACAATGAACTTCGGCCCCTATACCACCGAGCCAGATTCGTACGCCATCATGGACAAGGCCCTCGATCTGGGCATCAACTTCTTCGACACGGCCAACGTCTACGGGCGCAAACAGGGCGAAGGCATTACCGAGCAGATCATCGGGCGCTGGTGGGCGCAGGGCGGCGGTCGGCGCGAAAAGGTTGTGCTGGCGACCAAGGTCTACGGCAAGATGGGTGACTGGCCCAACGAGTCAAAGCTTTCGGCCCGGCACATCAAGCAAGCCTGCGAAGGCAGCCTCAAGCGCCTGCAAACCGACTACATCGACCTCTACCAGATGCATCACATCGACCGCAATACGCCCTGGGAAGAAATCTGGCAGGCGATGGAGCAGCTTGTGCAGGAAGGCAAGGTCATCTACGTCGGCAGCAGCAACTTCGCCGGTTGGCACATCGTCCAGGCCAACGAGCTTGCCAAACAGCGCCATTTCATGGGGCTGGTGTCCGAGCAGAGCCTCTACAACCTCGCCGCGCGCACCATCGAGCTGGAAGTGATCCCGGCCTGCCAGGCCTACGGCGTGGGCATTATCCCCTGGAGTCCGCTGTCGGGCGGGGTGCTGGCGGGCGCGCTGGCGAAAGCATCCGAAGGCCGCCGCACAGAAGACTGGGTCCAGGAGCGGATCGAGAAGCTGCGCCCGCAGCTTGAAAAGTGGGAAGCGTGGTGCAAGGAGCGAGGTGAGCATCCCGCGGATGTCGCGCTGGCCTGGCTGCTGCATCAGCCGGCGGTCACCGCGCCGATCATCGGCCCGCGCACGATGGAGCAGCTCACCGGCAGCCTGCGCGCGCTTGAGATCAAGCTGAGCGACGACGATCTCAAAGCCCTCGATGAGATCTGGCCCGGCCCCGGCGGCCCGGCGCCCGAAGCGTACGCTTGGTAAGCTAAAAGCAGCTAGAGGCAGCCAAAGGCAGCTAAAGACAGCTAAAGACAGCTAAAGGCAGCTAGAGGCAGCCATACAACAGCAAAAAGCAGCGGGGAAGCGAGGACACTTCATACCGCTGCTTTCTTGTTGCTCTTCGCTGTTCGTAGCCGTTCTTCGCTGCTCTTGGCTGCTTTTAGCTGTATTTCGCTGTTCTTCGCTTCAACGAACCGGCGTGTTTTCCTGGGAGCCGCCGCGCGCCGACTCGCCGCCGGCCCCTGCCGCGCGGCGCGCGCGCCATTCTTCGCGCAGCATCACCACCGCCAGCAGTGCCACCCCGATCGAGATGCAGCTATCGGCCACGTTGAACACCGGAAAGCCTGGCACGTGCAGAAAGTCGATCACCGCGAAATCCAGGCGCAGCCGGTCGATGACGTTGCCCAGCGCCCCGCCCAACTGCAATCCCAGGGCAGTTCGCACCGGCCAGGCCCCGCGCGGAAGCTGGCGATAGAAATACAGGATCAGCAGCGAGATGACGGCGGCGATCGCCAGGAAGACCTGACCGCCGCCTGGGAAAACCCCGAACGCCGCGCCGGTATTGCGCACGTGGGTGATGCGAAAATAGGGCGCGATGAACTCCACCGGCATCCACGACTCGCCGCGCGCCAGATGCGCCACGACATACGCCTTGGTGGCCTGATCGACGGCGATCGCCAGACCGGCGACTCCGGCCAGAAACAGCCAGTGACGCAGCGACGTTCCGGGGCGTGTCGTTCGGATATACCCAGCGTCGCTCACCGCTACATCCCGGCGATATAATCCCGCTGTTCGGCGCAGCGCAGGCAGAAGGGCGTATAGGGGATGGCTTCCAGACGCGCGATGTCGATCTCGCGCCCGCAGTTCTCGCAGATCCCGTATGTGCCCGCTTCATAGCGTGCCAGCGCGTCGTGCACCTGACGCAGCCGGTCGCGGGCTGCCTGCAGCGCGGAACGGTTGGCGGTCTGGTCGAAGACGGCGGTGGCATCGTCGGCCTGGTGGTTGGTGTACCCCGTCCCCGGCTCGTCCATCTCGTCCGCGCTTTCCATCTCGATCACTTGCGCCTGCAGGCCGTCGCGCAGCGCGATGAGTTCGCTGTACAACTCATCCTTTGTGGTTACCATGGCGTCGTCAACCTCGTTGAACGTAGCTGCGCCGTGATCCCACGGCACAACGACGATTGTACCGGACTCGCGCGCGGGGAGCCACTTCTGGCCGTTCCGGGCGCGAGTCCGGCCCAGGTCGTCAGACCCGACGCACGCCGATCGTGACCGTCTCGCCGTCGAACTCGAAGGTGTCGCCGTGCGCGCCGTCCGCGGGCATCCCCTCGACCAGCGCATCGGCCAGCGTCTCGGCCTGGATATAGTCGCGGTGCGCCTGAACCGCCGCACGCAGGCGATCGGTGGCCTGGTAGGTCACGGTGATGCGATCGCTGATCTCGAAATCGGCGTCTTTGCGCAGCGTCTGGACACGGCGCACAAACTCGCGGGCCAGCCCTTCGCGCACCAGATCGTCGGTGAGCCGGGTGGACAGAGCGACCAGATAGCCGTAGTCTTCCGCCACAGCGTAGCCCGCCGCCGCTTCCTGCTGCACCTCGACCTGATCGGGCGTGACGGTGTACGTCTGCCCGTCCACCTCGACGCTGATCGGCTCGCCGGTCAGCAGCGCCTTTGCCCAGCGATCAACGTCTTCGGGCGCGCCCTCGCGTAGCGCCTTCTGCACCTTCGGGAAGTCGCCCTTCAGCGCGCGGCCAAGCACCTGCGGCAGCGGGTTGAGCCTGTAGCTCACCATCTCCGCCCCCGACGCGGCGACGCGCACCTGTTTGACGTTCAATTCTTCGGCAATGGTGCCCTGCAGCGCCTCGACCACCGGCCGCTCGGACTCGGCGCGCAGCACGAACACCGCTTCGGCCAGCGGCTGGCGCACCTTGAGATTGGCGCTGTTGCGCGCGGCGTGCCCCAGGCTGACCAGCTTCTGCGCCAGGCGCATGTCGTCCATCAGCTTGCGGTCGATCAACGCCTCGTCCCAGTCCGGCCACGTCGCCAGATGCACGCTCTCCGGCGCGTCGGCGTCAACGCGGGTGACCAGGTTGCGATACATCGCCTCGGCCAGGAACGGCATGGCCGGCGCCAGCAGCTTGCTGACCATCACCAGGCACTCGTACAGCGTCTGGTAGGCAGCCAGCTTGTCGGTGTCGCTCTCGCTCTTCCAGAAGCGGCGGCGCGAGCGGCGCAGATACCAGTTGCTCAGCCGGTCCACGAACTGCTCGAGCGGGCGCGTGGCAGAGGGCACGTCGTATTCCTCATACGCCTGTGTCACCTCGCGGACGAGCATGTGCAGCTCGCTAAGGATCCAGCGGTCGAGCAGCTCGCGCCGAGCAACCGGCACGCGCGGCGCCGCCGGATCGAAGCGGTCGAGGTTGGCATAGGTTACGAAGAAGCTGTAGACGTTCCACAGTGTCAGGTAGAAGTTGCGCACCACGTCGCCGACCAGCTCGACCGAGAACCGGCGCGGCTCGCCGGGCGGCCCGGCGGTGTACATGTACCAGCGGAACGCGTCCGCCCCGTACTTATCCAGCACGCTCCACGGCTCGACGATGTTGCCCAGGCTCTTGGACATCTTGCGCCCCTGCTCGTCGAGGATGTGCCCCAGGCAGATCACGTTCTTGAAGTCGGTCTGCCCGAAGAGCATCGTGCTGATGGCGTGCTGGCTGTAGAACCAGCCGCGCGTCTGGTCCACCGCCTCGCAGATGAAGTCCGCCGGGAACTGGTCCTTGAACATCTCTTGGTTCTGGAACGGATAACCCCACTGGGCCACCGGCATCGCGCCGCTGTCGAACCAGACGTCGATCAGCTCCGGCACACGGCGCATCGTCCCGCCGCATTGCGGGCAGGGGAAGGTTACCTCGTCCACATAGGGGCGGTGCAGGTCCAGGTTGGACTGGTCCTTGCCCGACAGCTCGCTTAGCTCGGCCACACTGCCGACACAGTGACGGTGGTCGCAGTTCGGGTTGTCGCAGACCCACACCGGCAGCGGCGTGCCCCAATAGCGCTCGCGGCCCAAGGCCCAATCGCGCAGTTCGTCGAGGAAGTTGCCGAAGCGCCCATCCCGGATGTGCGCCGGGACCCAGTTTATCGTCTTGTTCTGCTCGATCATCGCGTCACGGTAGCGCGTGGTAGCGATGTACCACGTCGAGCGGGCGTAGTAGAGCAGCGGCGTGCTGCAGCGCCAGCAGAACGGGTAGTTGTGGACGTACTTCTCGACCTTATACAGCAGGCCGCGCCCCTTCAGCTCGTCGGTGATCAGCGGATCGGCGTCCTTGACCCACATCCCCGCCCAGGGCGTCACGTCCGGGACAAACGCGCCCGTCTCATCGACGGTCAGCAGGACCGGCAACCCGTGCTCGCGGCCCACATCCATGTCGTCCGCGCCGAACGCGGGCGCGATGTGGACGATGCCGGAGCCGTCCTCCATGCTGACGAAGTCGCCATGCACCACGTAAGCGTAATCCTGCTCGACCGGCAAAAAGCGATAGAGCGGCTCGTAGTGCAGCCCCAGCAAGTCCTCGCCACGCAGCGTCTCGACGACGCTGTACTGCTCGCGGTTGACCAGCGCCTTGTCCAGCAGCGCCTCGGCCAGGATCAGCCGCTCGGTGCCTTCGCCGCTCGCCGCCGGCCCCTCGACGGTCACATACGTTGCGCGGCGGTTGACGGCCAGGGCCACGTTGCCGGGCAGCGTCCAGGGTGTGGTCGTCCACACCAGGAAGAACGTGCCGGGCCGGTCCTTGAGCGGGAAGCGCACGAAGACGCTGGGATCGGCCACTTCTTCGTAGCCCTGCGCGACCTCGTGGCTGCTCAGCGGCGTGCCGCAGCGCGTGCAGTAGGGCACCACCTTGAAGCCCTGGTACAGCAGGCCCTTGTCCCAGAACTGGCGCAGGATCCACCACACGCTCTGGATATACTCGTTCTTGTACGTCACATAGGCGTTTTCGAGATCCACCCAGAAGGCGATCCGCTCGGTGAGTTGTTCCCACTCGCGGATGTAGCGGAAGACGCTCTGGCGGCACTTTTCGTTGAAGCGCGCGATGCCGTATTCCTCGATCTGGCGCTTGTGAGTGAAGCCCAGCTCTTTCTCGACCTCGATCTCGACCGGCAGGCCATGCGTATCCCATCCGCCCTTGCGCAGCACGTACTTGCCACGCATGGTGTGATAGCGCGGGAACATGTCTTTGAAGGCGCGCGCCAGGACGTGATGCGTGCCGGGCCGGCCGTTGGCCGTGGGCGGACCCTCGTAGAACACCCAGCGCGGCGCGTCCTTGCGCTCGTCCATCGTGCGCCGGAAGATGTCGCGCTCGCGCCAGAACTCAAGCTGGCGCTTCTCGAGCGCGTCGATATCCACTCGTGGCGTGACCGGTTCGAACATCGTCCCTCCTTGACCGGAAACGGTTCGCTAGTGTGCGAAATCGTGGCTGGCTCAGTACTCGTACACGCGAAAGATGGTCGGCCCTTCGTCCGGGCCGTAACCTTCGGCGATAAAGACTTCCCACCCGCTGCCGCGCGCAGCGTTCTCGGAGCGTCCGCGGCACCGCGCCACGTTGTGCGCCTGGTCCGGCCGGGCGGAATCCGACAAATCGGGGTTGGCCGGCGCGACGCTGTAGACGCACGTCCCGCCCGCCGCCTCGTAGAAGGCCGCAACCTCGCGCCCGGCCTGCTCGGTGCGGTAGATCCGGTACGCCGCGCCCTTGTCGGGTTTGACATGCTCGATCTCGATCGCACCATCCGGCACAGGGACGCCACTCCGGAACACCAGCCCGTACAGCGGCCCGGAAACCCGGCTGAGGATCAGCGCCGCGACCCCCAACGCCGCGACCATACCCAACAGCCCGACCCACAGCGGAATCCGCAGCCCGCGCTTGGTCGCTTCAGACTCCATCGCCTAATCTCCCCAGACCTGCTCGATGTCGATCAGGGTTGCCTCTCCCGGCTCGCCATTATCCCCGGCAATGGGCCGGATCGTGACAATCGCGTACTGCGTCAGGTTGAGCCATGACCGGTCGAGCTGGCAGCGCGTGAACACATGCCCTTCGCGCAGCGGTTCTTGCCCCGGACGCTCGCTCACGCGGGCGTACTGGCGCTGGCAGACCATCCCCTCGTGGGCGTGATAGAACCCGTCCACCGCGTCGAGCGGCGCATCGACCACGTACTGCACCCGCTGCAACCCGTCATAAACGCGCTCGCGGCCGATCTCGCGCGCGTCCGGATAGAGCGGGACGTCCAGCGGGCGGTTGCGGCTCGCGCGCAGCGCCAGATACCCCGCCGCGATGACCACGCCCAGCCCGATCAGCGCGGCCAGCGCGCCAAGCGCCCGGCGCCGCCTGCGCGCGGGACTGGCGCCAGGGCCGCCGGGGGCGTTACGCGCGTCCATCGGTCCGCTCCGCACCGGCCAGCGACCCGGCAGTTACCGCGCCGTCGATCAGCTGTTGCGCCAGCACCAGATCGGCATCCAGCAGCGCCCGCAGCGGCGCGGCCTGCTCGCCGGCGAGCACCACGCGCCAGGCTTTCAGCGCCCCGGCCTGCCCGCGCAGCGCCTCGACCTGCGCAGCGGCAGCCGCGCCCTGTCCCATCCGCGCGTGGGCGCGCGCCAGCCACAGATGCGCAAGCAGACGGTAGTGGGCGTCCGGGATGCCCGCGCGATGCGCACGCTCCAGCGCCTCAATCGCCGCCGGCGCGTCCCCCTGGCGGTCGGCGATCATGCCCAGAGTATGCGCCGCCTGCCAGCTCGCCGGATCGCGGTCGAGGGCCTGCACGGCATAGGCACGCGCCCGGTCAAGCTGCCCCTGCTGCAGATACAGTTCCGCCAGCCCCAGATAGCCCGCCGGCGCGTCCGGCGCCAGCCTGACCGCCTGCTCATAATCGCGCCGGGCGCGCTCCGGCGAGCCATTGAGGCGATGCAGCTCGGCGCGGAAACGCAGATGCTCGGCGTCGCCCGGCTGCCCCTCGATCAGCCGGTCCATGACGGCGATCGCTTGCGGCAGCTCGTTGCGCCGCAGGTGCCGCACGGCGGCCTGATAGGTCATGCTGGTCGGCCCACGCCCGACGATGTAGCTAGCCGCGATCCAGCCCAGGCCGGCCCCGCCGAAGAACACGCCGAGGTCGGGAGCCAGCACACCGGCCGCCACCAGCGCCAGGCCCGGCCCGAACGCCAGCAGCACCCGTCCTCGCGCCGCGCGTGGCACGCGGCTCCACAGCGCCACGCCCAACCCGGCCAACACCAGCCAGAAAAGCGCAAGCTGCGCGGCGGGCAACCAGTCCGCCCCGGCATAGGCAATCTGAAGCGCGGCGCCGGCTGCCAGCGCTAGCACCGCCAGCGCCACCAGCCCGGCGAACCGGCGCGGGCCAAACCAGCGCACCAGCGATCGCACCATCCTCGCCTACTCCTCGCGACGCACACGGATGCGCCGCACGCGGCGGCGCCCATTCTCCGCAGCCAGATCGATCCGCATCCGGACCATCAGCGGCTCGCCGCCCATGGCTTCCCAAAAACGCAGGCCGTCCCGGTTGCGCGTGGCAACCTGCAGCTCGGCCCGGTCCACGCCGCGCTGCGCAAACCAGCCGTTGAGCGTGGTGACCAGCTCACGCGCGATGCCGCGCCCCCGCCAGGCCGGGTCGACAAAGATATCCGCGATGAAGCCCGCGTCCACCCGCTCGAAGAGGTCCGGGTGCAGGTCGACGATCGCGCCGAGCACGTAGCCGACCACCTCGCCGCCTACCTCGGCGACCAACGTCAGGGCAGACGGGTCACTGCGCCGCTCGATCAGGCGCGCCGCGTACCGTTCCGCCGCGCCCTCGGTCGCGCCGGGCAGACGCGGATCCAGCGCCACATGATAATCGGTCAGCATCTGCCACAGCCGCGCGATGGCGGCGGCGTCTCGCGGCTCGACCGGGCGGATCAGCGCGGTCTGCGAGCGTTTGTGCGTCATCGATTCCACCCTGCCGGGCGCACACGCGCCCCACAATCAAAACGCTCCCATCCAAGCAAGGGACGGGAGCGCACGCTCTCGCGGTACCACCCTATTTCCCCACCCGTGCGGGCAGGGCACTCTGCGGCCACCACCATGGCCCGGTCCGGATAACGGGGACCAATCCGGCACAGCTTACTGGCGCGGCGCGCGTTCAGCCTGCGGCTCAGGAAGGATTTTCCGCTCGGCCGCCGGACCTGGCTCGCACCACACCCAGGCTCGCTGACCGCCGGGACAAGCGTACTCGTTTCCGTCGTCGCCGTTATGCCGAGAGCATACCACAGCGCCGGGACAGGGTCAAGGGTGCCACGCGCCTACAGCAGTTCCGGGATCTGCTCCGGATGCTCGGCCACCCGCACCCCGGCCTCGGCCAGGGCCTTGATCTTGTCTTCGGCGGTGCCGCTGCCGCCCTCGACGATCGCCCCGGCGTGGCCCATGCGCCGGCCAGGGGGCGCCGTCCGCCCGGCGACGAACGCGACGACCGGCTTAGTCATCGACTGCGCGATGAAGGCCGCCGCCTTTTCCTCGTCGGTGCCGCCGATCTCGCCGATGAGCACCACTTTCTCGGTCGCCGGGTCGTCCTCGAACATCTGCAACACGTCGATGAAGCTCGTGCCGTTGATCGGGTCGCCCCCGATACCGACGCAGGTCGTCTGGCCGATGCCCGCTTGCGTCAGCGCGTAGACCACCTCGTAGGTCAGCGTGCCGCTGCGCGAGACCACCCCCACGTTGCCCGGTGTGGCGATGTGGCCGGGCATGATGCCGACCTTCGCCTGACCGGGCGTCAGCAGGCCGGGGCAGTTCGGCCCGACCAGCCGGCTGTTGCTCTGATCCAGCCAGGCGCGAACCTTCATCATATCCAGCACGGGGATCCCCTCGGTAATGCACACGATCAGCTCGATCCCCGCGTCGATCGCCTCGAAGATCGCGTCGGCGGCGAACGCGGCGGGGACGTAGATGACGCTGGCGTTGGCATCGGTCGCGTCGCGCGCGGCCTTGACCGTGTCGAACACCGGCTTGCCCAACACCCACTCGCCGCCTTTGCCGGGAGTCACGCCGCCGACCACATTGGTCCCGTACTCGATCATCTGCTCGGTGTGAAACAGCCCTTCGCGTCCCGTGATGCCCTGCACCAGCAGCCGGGTGCTGCTATCAACCAGAATCGCCATGCTCTCGTCCCCTTACATTCCACGCGCGGCAGCAACCGCTTTCTGCGCCGCATCCGCCAGACTTGTCGCGCTGACCATGTTGGGCAGTGCCGCGTCGGCCATGATCTGGTGCGCTTCTTCCTCGTTGGTCCCCACCAGCCGGACCACCAGCGGCAAATCGATCTTGACCGTTTCCAGCGCCTCAAGGATGCCGCGGGCGACCTCGTCGGCGCGCGTGATGCCGCCAAAGATGTTGACCAGAATCGCTTTCACATTCGGATCGCTGACGATGATCCGCAGCGCAGCGGCGACCTTGTCCGCCCGCGCGCCGCCGCCAATATCGAGAAAGTTCGCCGGCGAGCCGCCGAAAAGCTGCGTCATATCCATGGTTGCCATCGCCAGCCCGGCACCGTTGACCATGCACCCGATCTCGCCGTCCAGCTTGACATAGCTCAGGCCCGCCGCGCGAGCCTCGGTCTCGGCGGGCGGCTCGGCGCTGGTATCGCGCATCTCGGCCAGGTCCGGATGACGGAAGAGCGCGTTGTCGTCGATCGACATCTTGCCATCGACCGCCAGCAGATTACCTTCGCCGTCGATGATCAGCGGGTTGATCTCGGCCAGCGTCGCGTCGCTTTCCACATAGCAGCGATAGAGCGCCCGCGCGATGTGCATAAACTGTTTCCACAGGTCGCGCGGCAGGTCAATTCCGTAGGCCAGGTTGCGAATCTGATAATCACGCAGGCCGAGAAAAGGGTCCACATGCGCGCGGATGATCTTCTCCGGCGAGACGCGGTTGACCTCTTCGATATCCATCCCACCCTCGGCGCTCGCCATGATCACCGGCTTGCGGGCGGTGCGGTCGTTGGTCACCCCCAGATAGATCTCAGCTTTGATCTCAGCCGCCGGATCGACCAGGACCTTGAGCACCTTGTGCCCCCGGATGGTCATCCCCAGGATCTCGTCGGCGCGGGCCTGGGCCTCTTCGGGCGTCTGCGCCAGCTTAACCCCACCTGCCTTGCCGCGCCCGCCGGTCAGCACCTGGGCCTTGACCACCACCGGCCTGCCGAGGTCCTTGGCGATTTCATAGACCTGTTGTGGATCGTGGGCGACTTTGCCCTGCGGGGTGGGAATGCCGAATTCGGCGAAGCGTAATTTCGACTGATATTCGTGTAGGTTCACTGAGTAGCCTCCGGAACGGACCACAATTCTAGTACAGGGGAGTTGGGCCTCGCATGGCCCATTGTGAAGTATAGCACCGCGTCAGGGCCGGACAAAAAGCGGGCGAGGACAGGCAAAGAGCAGCGAAGAACAGCAAAGAACAGCAAGAGGCAGCGAAAAACAGCAAAGAACAGCAAAGAGCAGCAAGGAACAGCAAAGAACAGCAAAGAGCAGCAAGGAACAGCAAAAAAAAGCAGCGGCGTGAACTGTGTTCACTTCCCCGCTGCTTTTCGCTGCTTCTAGCTGCCTCTAGCTGCTTCTAGCTGCTTCTCGCTGCCTTTCGCTGCTTTTAGCTGCCCTTCGCTGCTTTTAGCTCAATTGCAGCACGTCAGGCGGCGGTTGATCTCGTCCAGCACCTCGCGCGGCGGACGCAGCTTTTCGGGCGGCAAGTGCACCAGCGGCGTATCGACCAGACGGCTGATCTCCGGCAGCGTGGCGCGGTTCTCGTCCACATAGATCAGGCCGGTGATGAACAGCTGCTGCTCGCGCGCCTCTTCCAGCAGGCGGAAGGCCGCCATCCGGTCGGTCGGGTCGTGCTTGGCGGGATCGAGCGCCTTGAGCATCAGATGCGAGCCGTCGTAGAGCTTCACCGCGCGCACCTGCCCCGGTTCCTGATCCTCGATCTCGATCGGCTCGTAGAACGGGATGAAGGTGATGTCGTGCAGCGGCTCTTCTTTGGCCTTGCCGTACGCATAGCTCTTGGTCGAGTCTTCGTGGTTGTTGAACGTCACGCACGGGCTGATGATGTCCAGCACAGCCGTGCCCCGGTGGGCGATCGCGGCCTTGAGCAGCTCGCGAACCTGCTTGGAATCGCCCGCGAACGAGCGCGCCACAAACGACGCGTCCGCTGCCAGCGCCTCCAGGCAGATATCGATCGGTGGCAGTTCGTTCACACCGGCGTATTTCAGTTCCTGGCCGTAATCCGCCGTGGCCGAGAACTGCCCTTTGGTCAGGCCATAGACGCCGTTGTTCTCCACGATATAGACGATCGGCACGTTGCGGCGGACCATATGCTTGAACTGGCCCAGACCGATGCTGCCGGTGTCGCCGTCGCCGCTGACGCCGATCGCGATCAGGCTGCGGTTGACGGTCGTCGCACCCGTCGCCAGAGCGGGCATACGTCCGTGCAGCCCGTTGAAGCCATGCGAGCGGTTGAGGAAATAGGCCGGCGACTTGCTGGAGCAGCCGATGCCGCTCAGCTTGATGATCTGGTGCGGATCGAGCGACATCTCGTAGGCGACGGCGATGATCTGGTTGGCGATAGAGTTGTGGCCGCAGCCCTGGCACAGGGTCGAGACCCCGCCCTTGTAATCGTTGCGGCTGAGGCCGATTTCGTTGACGCGAGCGTTTGCTGCCATGACTAGCGACCTTCCTGTTCTAGAACGGCGGCCGTAAGCCAGCGCGGCGAAAGTGGCAGGCCGTCGGAATATGCGATCGAGTGAATGCGCGAGGCCAGATCCGGGTACTCCATGTGCAGGACGCTTGCCATCTGGCCATCGGTGTTGTTCTCCACCACGTAGACGCGCTCGTGGCTCTCGATGAAGCGGCGCGTGGTGTCTTCCAGCGGCAGCGCACGCAGACGCAGATAGCTGGTCGCGATCCCGCGCGCGCTTAGTTGGTCGCGCGCCTCGACCACGCAGGGGTCTGTCGAGCCAAAGGCGATCAGCCCGATCTCCGCGCCGCTCACCTGGTCAACGACCGGCCTGGGCACCAGCGTGCGGGCCGTCTCCCATTTGCGCCGCAGCCGGGCCATGTTCTCGACCCAGTCGTCCGGGCGCTCGCTGTAGACGGCGCGGGCGTTATGGCCGGTCCCACGGGCGAAGTACGCACCGAGCGGGTGATCGATCCCCGGCAGCGTGCGATAGCCGATCCCGTCGCCATCCACATCCTCATAGCGCGCGAAGCGACCCGCCCGCTCGATGTCCTCAGCCGTCAGCACCTTGCCGCGATCCATCGGCTCAGCCGGATACTCGAACGGATCGCTCATCCACAGGTTCATGCCCAGGTCCAGATCGGACAGCACGAAGATGGGCGTTTGCAGGCGCTCGGCCAGGTCAAAGGCGCGCCAGCCGTACTCGAAGATCTCGTTGATCGTGCCGGGCAGCAGGACCACATGGCGCGTGTCGCCGTGACCGAGCAGGTAGCAGGTCAGCAGGTCGCCCTGCGAGGTGCGCGTCGGCAGCCCGGTGCTGGGACCCATGCGCTGCACGTCCCAGATCACCGCCGGGACCTCAGCGTAGTACGCCAGGCCCGCGAACTCGGTCATCAGCGAAATGCCGGGGCCAGAGGTGGCGGTCATCGCCCGCGCGCCGGCCCACCCCGCGCCGACCACCATGCCGAGCGCGCCGATCTCATCCTCGGCCTGGATCACGGCGAAGGTCGCCTTACCCGTCTCCGGGTCGATCCGATACTTCGCCAGGTCTTCGCGCAGCGCGTCGATCAGGCTGGTCGAGGGTGTGATCGGATACCACGCGGCGAACGTCACGCCGCCGAAGACCGCGCCAAGCGCCGCCGCCGAATTGCCGTCCATCAACAGCCGGCCTTCGGTGGCGTTCATCGGCTCGACGGCGTACGGATCGCGCTTGGCGAGGTGATCCTGCGCCCAGTCGTAGGCGGCCTGCACGACCTTCATGTTCATCTGAACCGGCTTGGCTTTGCCGTTGAAGTGATAGTCGAGCGCGCCCTCGATGTACGACAGCTCGATGTTGAGCATGGTCGCCAGCACGCCCACATAAACCATGTTGGCGATGTACGACGACAGGTTGGCCGGCACGTCGCTGGCATCGGTCAGCGCCTTGACCGGCATGGGGTAGTACACGATGTCGTCGCGCTCGTGCTTGAGGTTCCACTCTTCGGGGTAATAGCAGGCGCCGCCGGGTGCGAGATTGGCGATGTCGTCGGCGATGGTTTGTTGGTTCATGGCGACCAGGACGTGATAGTCCTCAAGCCGCGCTGTGTAACCGTTTTTGCTCAGGCGAATGGTGTACCAGGTGGGGAGTCCCTGGATATTCGACGGAAAGATATTCTTGCCGCTCACCGGAATGCCCATGCGAAACATGGCGCGCAGCAGGACGGTGTTGGCCGTCTGGCTGCCCGAGCCGTTCACGGTGGCGATCATGATCTGGAAGTCATTGACGACCGCTGGTTTTTCGGCCAGCATGTCTTCCAGCGGAAGATCCTGGATTGTGCTCATACGTGCTATCGCTCCTGCTCAGTGTTTCGTTCTGGCTGCCGTGCCTCTAGACCTTTCGATGCGGCATCCAGTCATCCAGCACATGGGGGGAAAGTTGGGGCGCTGTGCCCCGCCGGTAATCATCCTTCGATACGCGCCACCTTTTTTGCCTAATCTTTTTGCCTGCACTCACTCGAAAATACTGAAGGTATAGCCGGTAGGGCTGGCTGCCTGCTCAGCCTCGCGCTCCGAGGACTCGTCCCCGGCCTGCGAAGCATAGCGCAGTAGCGCCATGTGCTCCTGAAGCAGACGCCGCCCGCCCTCATAGTCGCCGCGTGCCACGCAGTCCACCATCCGCTCGTGATAAGCCCACACCTCGCGGTGATAGCTCAGCGGCGCGTGGAGCGCGATCCCAAACGTCTTGTAGGCCGTCCAGTACGCCGCCAGCAGCCCCTGCACAAACGGGTTGGCCAGATGCCGGAAGAAAAGCAGATGCAGTTGGCAGTGTTCCTCGACCGGCACCTCGATCGGGACGTGCGTCAGCTTCTCGGCGGCCCGGTCGAGGATCTGGCGCAGGGCCAGCACATCGTCCGGGGTCAGGCAGGCGACGGCTTCCGTCCAGTAGCTCAGTTCCAGGTGTTTGCGCAGATCGGCGAAGTGATGGAAATGGGCGGGATCCTGACCGATGGCGTACAGCACGCTGAGCGTCGCCGCCGGGGTGAAATCATACGCCTGCACCAATGAGCCGGTGCGCGGCTTGACCTGAACCAGACCGAGCGTGCGGGCAACTTCCAATTCCTCGCGAACCTTGCTGACGCTGACATTCAGCTCGGCGCTCAGCTCCGTCAACGTCGGAAGGCGGTCGCCGGGCTGCACCTGGCGATCAACGATGTACTGCAACAGATCCGAATCCAGCTTGACAGCGGGCATACGAGCCGATCCATCACGCGCCCGGTCCGATCAATCATCTGATCAATCGGATCAATCCGATCGTTGTGCATAGTATAGGCCAACATCCCGCACCGGGCAAGGGGAAAAGGACATTTGTCGCCAAAAGGGGGAAGAACGTCAGTTTTCCGGGGCAAGCGCTCAGTGGTCGTCCGGGGGGCGCCAGGCGCGGTAGCGATCGTTGCTGTGTTCGGTGGCTGCCGTAGCAGGCGGCTCCGGCGTGTTGGCCGGCGCGGGGTTCTGCTCCGCGTCCGCCGCGGCGGCAGACTTGCGGGCCGGGGATGGCTCACTGTCGCGCGCCAGGGACTCGACATAGCGGGCCGAATCGGCCACCAGGCGGCGCGGCGAGGTTGCCCGGCGGAACTCCGACGCGCTCTGGCCCAGCTCGCGCGTGACGTCCATCAGCTCTTTGCCCTCTGGCCCCAGTTCCGTCTCGATATCCTTGACGAACTCGGCCCACATCTCGCGCATCTGCCGGACGTAGCGCCCCGCCTGGCGCGCCCACTTGGCCGTGTTCTCCGGCCCGCCGATGATGAACAGCACCAGCGCGATGATGATCATCTCTGCAACGCCGACACCGAATATCCCGTCCATCCCTGCCTCGATCGCTCCAACCGCACGCCGCCTACTTTAGCGCGTGGCAGGCTTTTTTTCCACCGGTCGCTCCAGCGTCGCCAGCGCGATCCCGGCCAGCACCAGCGCCGTCCCCACCAGTTGCAGCGGGACCGGCCACTCGCCCAGGAAGGCGATCGCCAGCAGGCCGCTGCCGATCGGCTCGCCGAGCACCACCAGGCTGACATACGCCGCCGGGAAATAGCCCAGCGCAAAGTTGAGCGACGAGTGCCCGATCAACTGCGGCACCAGCCCCAGCAGCACCATCCATACATACGTTTCCGGCGGGAATCCCGCCAGAGGCAGGCCGGCCGCCGCGACCGTGACGACCAGCAGGATCGCGGCAGTGCTGTAGACCAGCCAGATATAGAGCACCACGCTCAGCCGGGCGCGCAGCCGCCGCCCCAGGATGAAATAGATCGCCGCCGCCCACGCCCCGACCAGCGCCAGTCCGTTGCCCAGCAGCGGATCATGGCGCGTCGGCGGAGCACCCGCCTCGCCGCTCAGGCCGACGATCACGCCGCCGGCCAGCGCAACCGCGATGCCCAGCGCCGTCTGCCGCCCGATCGCCTCGTGCAGCACCAGCGGCGAGGCCAGCGCCACCCACAGCGGCGCGGTCGTCACGATGGTCACGCTGTTGACCACCGCCGTGTATTCCAGCGACGAGATCCAAGTCGCGAAGTGGATGCCCAAGACCAGCCCGGCTACCAGCGCCCATTTTAGATCGCTGAGGGCGATGTGGCGCAGTTCGTTACGGTGGCGTGCCAGCACAACCGGCGTCAGCACCAGCGCGGCGACGCTCATACGCACTGCGGCCAGCACCAGCGAGGGCGCGTCCGCCCCCTGCGCCAGCCGGATGAAGATCGCGGCGGTAGAGACGGCGAACACGCCGAGCACCAGCGCCGCGTAGGGCCGCCAGGCCGGGACCGCTGCGCGAGAAGGCTGCACCTGTGCCTGTTCAGTCGTCATATGGCAAGCCTCGGATGTCTCACCCGCACGGGCCAGCAGGGTCGCCGGGCAGAATCTGGCCCCCGGCCTCTCGCCGCGCGTGGCGAGGGACACAGGGCAGACGCGATGGGTCAGGCTTCTGGGCGCGGCAAACGCCTGCGATGAATACCTGCGATTGTCCCACGTTCGGCGCGGACAATCAAGAAGGGGTTGCGCTCAGAACACGCGGACGCGGTGTTCGTGGCGGTTGGCGCCGTGACCGTTGGTGCGGCGCGGCATCACCGCCCGCGCGACACGGTCCGCGTTGTAGATAACTTCGACCGGCATGTCATAGGCCTGCGAGAGCGTGTCCTCGGTCAACACCGACGCGGGCGAGCCATCCGCCACCACGCGCCCGCCCTTCATCACGATCACCTGCTGTGCGTAGAGCAGCGCGCTGTTGGGGTTGTGCGACGAGATCACGAACGAAACGCTCTGCTCGGCCAGCGCGACGACCGTTTCCAGCACCAGCCGCTGGTTGCGCGGGTCGAGATGCGCGGTTGGTTCGTCCAGCAGTAGGATGTCGGTCTGCTGGGCCAGCCCCCGCGCGATCATCGCCAGTTGCCGCTCGCCGCCGGACAGCTCGGTATACGCGCGGTGGCGCAGATGCGACAGGCCAACCTGCTCGATCGCCTCGTCGGCGATCTCATAATCGGCCCGGCCCGGCGTGCCAAGCAGCTTGAGGTACGGCGTGCGGCCCATCAGCACCAGCTCGCGCACGGTGTAGGCAAAGACGGGCGTGTGAAGCTGAGGCACCAGGCCGACGCGCTGTGCCCGCTGGTGCGAGGGAAGATGGTGCACGTTTTGCCCGTCCAGCCGCACTTCGCCGCGCTGCGGCGCGCGCACCCCGCCCAGGATTTCGAGCAGCGTGGTCTTGCCACAGCCGTTGTGCCCCAACAGATAAACGACCGTCTTGCCGGGCACGGTCAGGCTGACGCCTTGCAGCACCGGCTGATCCGCGACGTATGCGTAGTGGATATTCCTCGCCTCGAGCATCACTTCCATCCCGTCTTGTTGATGCGCAGGATCACGAGCAGCAGCGGCACGCCCACCAGCCCGGTGAAGACCCCCAGCGGGACTTCCGTCGCCCACAGCGTGCGCGAGAGCGTATCGATCACCAGCAGAAACGACGCCCCCATCGCCATCGTGGCCGGGATCAGCCGCTGGTGATCGGGGCCGACCAGTGTCCGCGCCGCGTGCGGGATCACCAGCCCGACCCACCCGATCACGCCGCCAACCGACACCGCGACCGAGGTCATCAGCGTGCTGAACAGAATGATCAGCAGTTTGAGGCGCGCGGGGTTCAGGCCCAGCGCCAGCGCCTCGTGATCGCCCAGCGACAGCACGTTCAGCCGCCAGCGCATACCCCACATAAACACCATCCCGCCCAGGCTGATGATGCCCAGAAGCGGCACATCCGCCAGCGTGACATCCGTCAACCCGCCGAGCAGCCAGTAGGTGATCGCGGGCAGGCTGTCTAGCGGGTCCGCGATGTACTTCAGCACGGACGTCAGCGATCCGAAGAACGAGCCGATCAGGATGCCGACCAGCGTCAGCACCAGCAGCGGGGCGCTGTAGTACAGCCGGCTGATGCTATACGCCAGCAGCACGGCCAGCAGCCCAAACCCAAACGCCGAGAGCTGCACGATCCCGGCGCCGGCAGACAGCAGCAGCGCCAGCGCCGCGCCGAAACCCGCCCCGCTGGTGACGCCGAGGATATTTGAGTCCACCAGCGGGTTGCGGAAGATGCCCTGGAACGCCACGCCGGTCACGGCCAGGTTGGCGCCGATCAGCAGCGCGGCGCTGATGCGCGGCAGCCGGATGCGCGTCACCACGTTGTAGACCAGGTCCGGCTGCGCGCCCGCCTCAGGCGGATCGACCACGAAACGCACCAGCGCCTCGATCACCTCGCCCGGCGCGATCGGGTAGCGCCCCAGGCCGATGGCGTAGACGGCCAGCGGAAGCGGGATCAGCAGCACCAGCCAGTAGAGCACAAGCTGGCGCTGCTGCACCGAAAACGGTAGGTGAACGGCCACACGCTGGCCGAGCGTCCGGATCATGAGCAGAGCGTGCTCGCTTCCTCTGCCGTGATGGCGTACTCGTAGAAACGGTTATAGAACTCGGTCGTCAGCGCCTGGCAGTCGAGGTCAAGCTGGCCCGGATAGAGCTTGTTCGCCATCCAGATAATCCCGATGATCGAGTCCGGCGCGGGGATGTCCAGCGGACCTGTGAGGCGCGGGAGCTGGATCACATTGCCCGACGCCACAGCCTGGATCGGCGCCCACTGCGGGTCTTCAGTAAAGGCTTCGACCGACGCACCGCCGTAGGTCGGGACAAAGATCACATCCGGGTTCCAGGTGTAGATCTGCTCCAGGTTGACGTTCTGCCAGCCGCTGCCGGGCGCGTCCTTGCTGACAGACACGCCGCCCGCCGCCTCGATCATCGCGGTCTGGTACATGCCGCCGCTGGCAACGCGTAGCGGCTCGGTGCCGGTGAACAGCACCCTGGTCGGGTTCTCGATGCCGGTCATCTGCGCGCGGATCGAACTGAGCACCTCGTCGTAGAACGCGTTGAACTGCGCGGCGCGGTAGGCAGCGTCCGGGCCGAAGACCGCCCCAACCAGCGCCACCGCTTCCTTGAGCCGCTCCGGCGTCTCGCCTTCGAAGCGCAAGATCGGCACCCTCAGCTCGCCCGCGGCATCCAGCCAGGCCGTGCGGGTGCTGGTCAGCAGCAGGTCCGGCTCCACCGCTGCGATCTCTTCCAGGTTGGTCTCGCCCTGGTTCATGGAGCTGATCCGCTGCGAAATCTCGTCGAAGCGCGGATCCAGGCGCATCATGGCGGCGACGGATTGTTCGTCACGGATGCCGATGTAGTTGGCGGCAACCAGCCGGTCGCCCGCCCCCACGACGTAGACATAGAACGGGGCCACGCCGTAAGCGGACACCACGCGGCGGACCGGCTGCGGCACGGTGACCGTCATCCCCGCCTGGTCGGTAACCGTCACCTCAGACGGCAGCAGCCCCAGATCGATCGCCACTTGCTGGCCGTCCGGCCCGGTCACCCATTTGAGAAAGTCGCGCGCGGCGGCAGCCGGTGCAGAAAGATCGTCCCCGCAGTCCTCGCTGGACAGATAGCGCCCGGCCAGATCGGGCAGCAGCATGCGGACCGCGCCGATCGCGCCGCACTCGTACGCGACCGGCAGATCGTCGGGCATTTCGCCCGTTAGCAGCAGGACGTTCTCGCCCAGCCGGTCGAGCAGCTCAGCGGCGGGGGCATAAGTGACGTCGAAGACCGCGCCGGGATGCTGCGCGCCATAGGCCGCGATCCAGGCATCCACAATCTCGCGTGCAGCCTCATCGGCCAGCGTGGTGACGACGATCTCCTGCCCCTGAGCGGTTGAGGTGGCGGGCAGCGCCGCGCCCAGCAACATCGCCCCGACCAGCAGGCTCAGCCAGACCGCTTTCAGAGTTCGCGTGTTCAACATCTGTGAGGGCACCATGCGACAGAATAGCCTCCGAAAAAAGTATGACCTGACAGAAAAACGGGATCACTCCTGGGGCTGGAGCACTGCCTCGCACAGATCCAGCCACTCGACAATCGCCTCAAGCTGCGCGCGGACCATCTCCAGCGCCAGATCGCCGACACGCTGCGGCGGTTGCTCGCGCCTGGCGCGCAGGCCGTCCAGGCGGCGCCGGCAGGCGGCCCGCTGGCGGGCGATGATCGGCCCGGCCGGGCGCCCCAGCAGCCCCGCGATATACAACCGGCTCAAAAACTCGACCCGGATGCGTCGCAGGCTGGGCGACGGGCTTGGCTCGTCGAGCCAGGCGTCCAGCCGCGCCCGCCCCGCGTCGGTCAGCGTGTACTCCGTGCGCGGGGGCGCGTCCGCACAGGTGACCTGTGTCCCGGCGATCAACCCCTGCTGTTCCAGCCGCTTCAGCACGGCGTAGAGCTGGCTGGTGCTGACATACCACACCCGCCCCAACTGGTCAGGGTCGCGGAACACCTCGAGCAGTTGGTAGCCGTGCTGGCTGTGCGCGGCCAGCAAGCCGAGCAGGGTATCGTCCGGAGTCAGCTTCAGCATGACCCTATTCTATGGTGGAATAGTCCGGGCAGCAATAAATTGTGACATCTTTCCCAAAGAGTCCGGCGCAATGTCAGGGGAGATGTGCCGGTTTGAGCGCGAATCCCCTCGCCCCGGTGCTTCTCCCCGTGGCACAGCCACACAGAGAGAGGACTACCTCTTTTCAGCAGCGCATTTCCCCTCTCCCTGTGTGCTTCGCTGCGGGAGAAAGGCCACGGGTGAGGCAAGCATCACCGCGTCGCGTGTCGCTCGCGGATCAATGCACGGTAAAAGGCGAGCAGATCGCGGTCCTGGCGCCCGTCCCAGATCATCGGCGCGCGGCTGGCTTCCAGCCCCCAGGCGTCGTGGCGGCTGGCGGTCTGGCTCAGGCCGATCTCGGTGCCGTAATAGATGATCGGCGGGCCGGGCAGGCGCATCTGAAATGCCGCTGCGCGGCGCAGGGCCGCCGTGTCGCCCCCGGCGATGAACAGGAAGCGGTCCATATCGTGGTTGTCGAGGAAGCCCGGCAGCAGGAAATCGTCCGGGAAATAGGCCAGATGGCGCTCGACAAAACGCTCCAGGTCGGCCTCGCTCCAGCGGCGCCAGGCGAAGGTTTTGCGCAGCGCGTCGGCCAGATGGAAGTCGATGCATCCGTCCAGCCGCCCAACATAGCGGCGCTGCGCGTCCGGCGTGTCTACCACCTCGCCCATGCAGAAGGCGTCCGCTTTCTCCGCCCTGCACGCCGCCCGGAAGTCCGCCCAGAAATCCGGGCCGGGGCCGCTGGCGTAGTCCAACCGGAAGCCGTCGACGTCGAACTCGCGCAGCCACATGCGCGCCGCGTCGATCAGGTAGTCGCGCACGGGGGGATACGCCACGTTCAGGCTTGGCATGCTCGGCACGCCGAAGAAGGCGCGGTAGCCGGCGGGCGAGTCATCGAAGTGGAACCACGCGCGGTACGGGCTGTCCGGGTCGCGCAGGGCGTCCTGGAAGAACGGGTGCGTGTTCGAGACATGGCTGCACGCAAAATCGAGCAGGACGCGGATGCCGCGCCCGTGCGCCGCCTCGACCACCGCGTGCAGCGCGTCGCCGCCGCCCAGGCGCGGCTCGACGCAGGTGTAGTCGGTCGCGTCGTAGCCGTGCGGCGTCGGGCTGGGGAAGACCGGTGTCAGCCAGATGCAGGTCGCGCCCAGCGCGGCGATATAGTCCATTTTGTCGCGCACGCCCCACAGCGTCCCGCCGAAAAACCCGCGCAGATCGTCCGTTTGGAGCCACTCGCGCCCGTCGCCGGGATAGAAGCGATCGACGAAGATCTCATAGATCACCGCCCGGCGCGCCCAGTCCGGCGGCGCGAGGCGGTCGACATGCAGCGTGAAGGTCTGCGTGCCGGGCGGGTCGTCGGGGCGCGGTTCGGGCAGCGGCTTCTGACGGAAGTGGGCGGCGGCGGCTTGCTCGGTCCGCCACTGCGGATCGGGCCAATCCGCGAAGATCTCCGGCCCGTCGGCGTGCCACGCCCCGATGCGGTAGCGGATCACCGTGCCTTCGGGCTGGGCGGGGAGGGTCGCTTCCCACACCGCGACGTAGCCCCAGGCCAGCGTGTCCCACTCAATCCCCACGCGCCGCAGCGGGATCGCCTGCCCGGTCGTTGCCACGCCCCGCGATCCGTCGGGGATGCGCCCGTCGGTCGTGTAGTAGAGCGCGGCGTGCGTCACCGCGCGATCGACCCCGGCGCGCGCGCGGATCGTAATCGGCTCGCCGGGGCGCGGATCGCGCGGGGTCAGATCGTGCGCGTGCTGCCAGCCCTGGCGCGCGGCGCGGTGATGGACCAGCTTCAATTCGTCGGTTGCCAGCGTCCCAAAGATGAAGTCTTCCATGTTGCCCTATCCCTCTGCTCGCAACGTCGCTCCGGGCTTATGAGCATACTGCAACCGCACGCTGCCGCCTATTTTTCTTTGGGCAGAGCAGTGCTACACTCTCTGCGCCGTCTGGAATTGAGGGAGAACGCCGTCTTGAGCAAGCTAAAACACACCGCTCGCCGCCTGTTGCCCCGCGCGCTGTGGGAGCGCCTGGCCGAGATCAAGCGCACCGTTCGCCGCCTGACCGGCTATCCGGATACGGCGCGGGTTGGCGCAACGGACTATGACGAGTACTGGGACGCCAAAGCCTCGACCGGCATGGGCAGGCTCTCGACCTTCCGGCGGCGGCGCGCGGACGTCTTCGCCCGCGTGCTCCGGCCCGGCGCGCGTGTGCTTGACCTGGGCGTGGGCGACGGCGCGATCCTCAAATACCTGATCGAACAGCGCCAGATCGACGGCTACGGGTTGGACATCTCGCCCAAGGCGGTCGAGTTCTGCCGGGCGCAGGGGCTGAAAGTGGACCTCGCGGATATCAACCAGCCCATCGAAGACGCGCTCGACGGACATTTCGACGCCGTCATCCTGAGCGAGATCATCGAGCACATCCCCGACCCGGAGCGCCTGCTCAACGCGCTGCGCCCGCACACCGACCGGCTGATCGTGAGCATCCCCAACACCGGCTATTACCAGCACCGGCTGCGGTTGCTGCTCGGCAGGTTTCCGCTGCAGTGGGTCGTCACGCCGGGCGAGCATCTGCGCTTCTGGACGCTGGCGGACTTCCGCTGGTGGGCGCGGCAGATGGGCTTCCGGATCGTGGTCGAGGAAGCATACGAGGGCACGCCGTTCCTGCGCCGCCTGTGGCCCGCGCTCTTTGGGCAGGCGATGGTCTACGTGCTTGAGGATGCGTCCGCCTGATGAGAAACGCCGTTCAGCGCGCGCGCCGGTGGCTCGGCCAGCTTCTCGCGATCAAATTCGTGCGCGACACAATCGCCTTGCAGGCCGGCAACCTGTTTGGGATCGCCGTCGGCGTGGTGGCGTCGATCATCCTGGTGCGCGGGCTGGGCAGCGCCCAGTACGGCCTGTACAGCCTGATGCTGACCATGTACGGCCTGCTGATGACGCTTAACCTGACCGGGCTGGGCCCCAGCGCCACCACGCAACTTAGCGAGGCCGTCGCCGCCGGGGACCGCGCCGAGACGGCGCGCGTGATGGCATATTACCTGCAAATGTCCGCGGGCGTGGCGCTGGTGGCAACCGCGCTGGCGCTGCCCTTTGGCCCGGCGGTCGCCGCCCGGTCCTATGACGAGCGCTCCATCGGCGTGCTGTTGCAAATCTACATCTTCACGCTGTTCTTCACGCCCGTCCAGAATCTGGTCCTCACCATCTTGAAGAGCACGCGGTCGATGCAGGCGTTCACCGTCTTCGAGAACGTGACCGCCGTGCTCGACGCGCTGCTGATCCTGGGCGCGATCGTGCTGGACGGCACAGCGTGGGGCGTGGTCATTGCGCGGGTGCTGGGCGCGGTTGCCGGCGCGCTGCTCAGCCTCGGCGTGTACGCCCGGCTCCAACGGCGGCACTCCACCACGCTACCGACGCCCGGCGAGGTCACGCGCGCACTGCGCACAACCTCGCCGCGTCCCTACTGGCGTTTCGGGTTTCAGCTCGCGCTGGACAAGAATATCAGCCAGCTCTACACGCTGCTGCCGCTGCAAATGCTGGGCATGTGGGCCACGCCCCAGGCGGCGGGCTATCTGCGTATGGCGCTCAGCGCGCTGGAACGCCCGGCCCTGTTCTTCAGCGGCATCCTGATCAATATGTCGGTGCAGGTTCCGGCGGACTACGGGCGGCGCGACTACGTCCGGCTGCGGGCCAATTTTCTGCGCGTCTTGCGCTGGATCATCCCGCTCTCAATCGCCGTCTTCGGGACGTTCAGCCTGCTGGCGCCGCTGCTCGTCCCGCTCGTCTATGGCGAAGACTACCGACCGGCCGTCCCGGCGCTCATTGTGCTCGGCGTCTATGGGACGGTAACGGGCATCGGCGGCATCTTCGGGCCGCTGTATCGCTCGCTGCGCATCATGCGCGAGATCCTGCTGGTCAAGCTGGCTGCGCTGGGAATCGCGTCCCTGCCTGCGCTCGTCCTAATCCGCGCCTGGGGGGCGGTCGGCGGGGCGTGGAGCATCAACCTCTATTACATCGCCTCAGTCGCTCTGACCATCGCGGTCACCTGGCCGCGAGTGAACGCGCTGGCCCGGCAGACCATGCAGGAAGAAAGCGCCCCGACGCGCTAGGGCCGCATCAGCACGCCCCGCGCCACACAGGCCAGCAGCGCGTTGGGCCAGGCAAACCAGTGCCGCGAGACGACGCGCGCGCTGTCCGGCGCGGTCGCTTCGGGCAGCGCTCCGTCCCACTGCGCGGCAGCAGCCAGCCGCGCCTGGGCACGCCGCGCCCGCCCCTCGTCACCCTGAAGCTGCGCGATGATCAGCTCTTGAATATCGCCTAACGGCCAGGGTGCGGGGGTGTGCACCGAGCCCAGGCGGCGCGCGTAATGACCGCCCTCGTTGGCCGGAGAGAAGGCGAATTCAACCGTCGCCAGCCAGACCGGGTCCTCGGCGGACACAAAGCCCCACGCGGGCGCCAGCGCCAGGGGCACGTCGTTGGCGTCGTGGTAGAAGTGATGGCGGCGCCCGCCGTCGGTGGCGTAGGCGTAGATCGGCGTTCCGTTGCGCGGCGCGATGAAGCTGCGCTGCACCTCGTCGCGCACGGCGGCGGCCATGCCTGCCCACGCGCCGTCCGGCTCGATCTGCGCCATGCGACGCAGCACGCGCCACAGCAGAATGTGGCTGGAGAGGTGATAGGGCATCGGCATCGGGTCGTCGGCGGGGGTCTCCTCGGTGGAGAAGAGCCAGCGATCGCCAGCGCGGCGCGCCAGCAGCGCGTCGAACACCTGCCCCACCTGCGGCCGCAGACGCTCCCAGGTCCGCCAGTCGCCCGTCTCCTGCGCATACTCGGCCAGCTCCAGCACGGGGTAGAGCTGCTGGTCAAGCTGGTACGCCCGATCTTTGACGCGGCCATTCGCCAGATAGCAGCGCCCCCAGGCGCCGTCGACGCGCTCAGCCGTTTCGAACAGCCACAGCAGGTGACGCCGCACAAAGTCGTTGGCCTCGTCGCGCCAGCCGAGCAGCGCGCGCGCCACGTAATAGGCATCGCGGTTCCACGCCAGCGGCAGCAGCATGTGATCGGTCAGGATGCACAGCGTCTCACCGACCGGCACGCCCATCATCCAGCCGTAGGCCAGGCCGCGCCAGGCCAGGTCATCGCCCACGCCGTCGCTGCGGCGCGCGTGCCAGACGGCGCGGGTTTGTTCCAGCAGGCGGTAGGGGTCTTCCGAGGCCAGCCGGAGCGCCGCCGCCCGCGCCGAAGCGCCATCCGGCCCAACTCCCCAGGTCAGCACGGTCGTATCGCTGAGGCCGGGCACATCCAGCGCCAGTGGCCCGTCGGCGGCCATCTCCCAGGCGTCATCCGGCGCAAACCCGGCGAT
>DYEN01000352.1 GCA_020725705.1 Anaerolinea sp. | reverse complement strand
TCCTGCAAGTCAAGCCGCTCATCCGCCTGCATATGAGCGTCGTCAGCTCGCAGGGGCGGGTTCGGACCCGCGAGCGCGCCTTCGAGACACTCGTCGCCCTGGCCCACGATGTCGCGCCTTTGTCACGCCTGGCGGTGCTGCACACGGCCAACCCACAGGCGGCGCAGCGCCTCGCCCAGGCCATCGAGGACATTTACCCGCCCGACAGCCCGGTTCCCATCGTTGAGGTTACGCCTGTGATCGGCGTGCATGTTGGACCAAACGCGCTCGGGTTCGGTATAGTACGGGCAGAACAGCCCATTTCCACAGCGGACTAGACACCCTATGCCTTCGGCACTCGAAACGCTTGTCAAGATCTTGAAACTGGAGCAGGACACCGGCTGTCGCAACACAGCCGTGATCGGCGGCCTGCAGTCCTTCGCGGCAAACTGGGCCAGAGAAGCCCACCAACAGGCGCGCCGTCCGGAACATCACCAGTTGGTTGATGAGATGGCCGCCAGATTGCGGGCCTACGAGAGCCTGCCATCGGCTGAAGCGCGCTACGAAGCAGTGCGCTATATGCTGGGGCGCATCATGGGGCGCATCCCCCCGCCCCCGGATCTCGCACCGCCGCCCGCTGAGGTCCCGGAACCGGCCACGCAGCCACCGCTGCTGCCCCCATCTGAGATGCCAGCCCAGCCGGTCGAGCCCGCCGCAGAGGACATCTACGCCCCTTCCCTGGGTGATGAGGGCGACGAGGGCGAACAAGACGAGCTGGACCGCGTGGAAGAGAGCGGCGGCGACTGGATGTACGATGAAGGTCTTGAAAGCGAACCGGACGAAGAAGACTTCGAAGAAGCGGAAGCCCAGCGTCTTCCGCAGCCTGCCGCACCGCCGCGCACCCCAAAGCCGCGACGACAGCCGGCCCGCACGCTTTCCGGCGAAGAGGCGATCGCGCAGTTCCGCCGCCTGGAAGAAACACCCGTCACCGTGCTGCACAAGGTCGGCGGGAAAATGGCTGAAAAGCTCGAACGGCTGGGCATTGTCTCCATCAAGGATATGCTGTTCAGCTACCCGTTCCGCTACGACGACTACACGCGCATGCGCACCCTCAACCGCCTGCGTCCCGGCGAGGTTGCGACTGTGGTCGTGGCCGTGCAGTCGGTGGTCAAGCGGCAGGCGCGCGGTGGGCGCCCCTACCTGCTGATGACGGTGGATGACGACACGGCGGTGATGCGGGTGGTCTTCTTCGGCCAACTATGGCTTCAGCGGCAGTTCCGGCCGGGCAGCCAGGTCGTGCTGAGCGGCAAGGTCGAGCTGTTTCGGGGCGAGCTGATGATGACCAACCCTGAATGGGAAATGGTCGAGCGCGAGAATTTGCACACGGGCCGGATCGTTCCGGTGTATGCCCTCACCAAGGGGCTGTCCGCGCGGACTATGCGCCGCCTGACCCGCCAGGCGCTGGATGAGTGGGTCGCACAGGTTCCCGACCACCTGCCCGACAGTGTCCTGGATCGCACCGGACTGGCCGACCTGAGCTGGTCTCTGGAGCAAATCCACTATCCTGATTCGCACGAGACGCTGGATGAGGCGCGCACCCGCCTGACCTTCGACGAACTGTTTCTCTTCCAGCTTGCCATGATGCGCCAACGGCGCGCCTGGCAGTCCGCGCCCGGCCAGCCCATTTATACGGACGATGCCTGGCTCGAGGCGTTCAAGAACAACCTGCCGTTCGATCTCACCACGGCCCAGCGTCGCGCGCTCCAAGAGATTCTGGGCGACATGGCAAAAGACGTGCCAATGAACCGCCTGCTGCAGGGAGATGTCGGCTCCGGCAAGACGGCCGTAGCCGCGGTTGCCATCGGCGCGGCAGTCAGGGCCGGCAAGCAGGCGGCCCTGATGGCACCGACCAGCATCCTGGCCGAGCAGCACGCACGCAACGTCACGCAACTCCTGCGCGCCGCTCCGGATGGCGAGAACATCGAGATCCGCCTGCTGACGGGTAGCACGCCCGAGGCGGAGCGCCAGGCCATCTACGCGGGCCTGGCGGACGGCTCGGTTGATGTGGTCATTGGAACGCACGCCCTGATCCAGGAAGGGGTGGAGTTCAACGCGCTGGGGCTGGCGATCATCGACGAGCAGCACCGCTTCGGTGTTGAACAGCGCGGCATGCTGCGCGGCAAGGGTACCAACCCCCACCTGCTCGTCATGACGGCCACGCCGATCCCGCGCACGCTGGCGTTGACGCTCTACGCCGACCTGGATCTCACGATCCTGGACGAGATGCCGCCCGGGCGGACTCCGGTTGAAACGCGGGTTATCGGCCTGACCGAGCGCGAGCGCGCCTATCGTTTCATCGAGTCCCAGATCGCGCGCGGCAGGCAGGCGTTCATCGTCTATCCCCTGGTCGAGGCGTCCGAATCGCTGGAAGACATCGGCGCAGCAACGGACGAGTACGAGCGCCTGAGCCAGGTCGTCTTCACCAAACAGCGCGTCGGTCTGCTGCACGGTCGGATGTCCCCCGCCGAGAAGGATGCGGTGATGGGCGCCTTCCAGCGCGGCGAGATCGATATTCTGGTGTCAACGTCTGTGGTCGAAGTCGGAATCGACGTCCCCAACGCCAGCGTTATCCTGGTCGAGAACGCCGAGCGGTTCGGACTGGCCCAGCTTCACCAGTTCCGAGGGCGTGTCGGGCGCGGGGAGCACAAGTCATACTGCATCCTGGTGTCCACTGCCACAACACCAGAAGCCGACGAGCGCCTGCGCGCACTGGAAGAAACGAACGATGGCTTCAAGCTGGCCGAAATCGACTGGAAGCTGCGCGGCGCCGGTGATATGCTTGGCCTGCGCCAGAGCGGCGCGGGCGAGTTCCGCCTGAGCGCCGCCGTCGACCCGCGCCTGGTTGAGCTGGCTCAGCGCGAGGCGCGCACCGTCTATGCGGAAGACCCGGATCTGAGCGCGCCCGAGCACCAGTTTCTGGGCTGGCGCGTGTCTCGCCTGCTCAACCGGCGTGCTGATGTGAGCTGAGCACACCCACAAGGATTGAATGCCATGTCCGACCTACGCCGCGCCCTCTACCCCGGCACCTTCAACCCGATTCACTATGGACATCTGGACATCGCACGGCGAGCGCTGGGCGTGTTCGATGAGCTGGTGATCGGCGTTTATGTCCACCCCGGCAAACCCGATTTGTTTACCGCCGAAGAACGCATCGCGCAGATCCGGGAAGCGATCGGGGATGACCCGCGCGTCCGAGTTGCGTCATATAACAAACTGACAGTAGACTATGCCAGAGAAGTTGGAGCGATGGCCATTGTTCGAGGGCTCCGCGTCTTTTCCGATTTCGAGCTAGAGTTCCGCATGGCGCTAGCAAACCGGCGTCTGGCACCCGAGATCGAGATCGTGAATTTCATCGCGGCGGAAGAGCATATCCATATCAGCTCCAGCACGGTGCGCGAGATAGCTTCGTTGGGGGGAGACGTCTCGTGGATGACTCCGCCGCATATCGTTGCCGCACTTGAGAGACGCTTTGCCGAGCTGAAATCGCAGGGCATGTCGTCATCGTATATGACCAGCCTGGGGAAAGACTAGCGCACGCGCTGGGAGGGGAGGCCTGAGATGGACATACAGCACCTGGTGGATCGCCTTGAAGACCTGATCGACGAGGGCCGGCATGTTCCCTTCAGTAAGTTCACGCTGATCGACGAGGAGCGCGCTCTGGAGATCATCGACCAGATGCGCATCTCCGTGCCGGAGCAAATCGAGAAAGCCTCGCGCCTGATCAATCAGCGGGACAGGCTGCTGGCACAGGCCAACGAGGAAGCCACCCGCATGCTCGAGCTGGCGCGCGAGAAGAGCGAGGAACTGGTCCGCCGCGACTCGATCACCCAGACGGCAAACCTGCGCGCCAAGAACATCATCGAGCAGGCACGCCGCGAGGCGGACGCCATCCGCGCCGACGCCGATCAGTATGTCCTGGATGTGCTGCGCGAGCTTGAGGCACAACTCATTCAGAATCTGACCGTGGCGCGGAACGGGATCGCGCGGGTCTTGGAAGAGCGCGAAGCGGCGCGCGCCCGCCAGCTGGCCGGCTCGCCTGCCAGCCAGCCGGAGCCGGCTGAGACCCTGGCCGACATCCAGACGGGCGACACCCCGACGGCGTCTTCCTGACGGCCTGCGCACCGGCCAGCGCGCGATCCCGGCCTTGACAGGCCCATGCGGGCTGCCTATAATTCGCCGCGTTGTCTGGCGTCGGCGCCAGCACAGGGACGTTTAAGGAGATCGTGTCATGGGTCCGCTGCCCAAGCGTAAGGTTTCGAAAACGCGTCGTAACAAGCGGCGTTCGCACGACCATCTGACGCTGAGCCACCTGGTCGTCTGCCCCGAATGTGGCGAGTACAAACCGGCCCACCGTGTCTGCCCGCATTGCGGCACGTACAAGGGCCGTGAAGTGATCGCGCAGAAGGAAGAAGAATAGGCGATCACCTTTTGGCTGAAGCTGTCAGGGCCGTGCGCACCGCGCCGCACGGCTCTTTCTATTCTGCCACCGGCTGGCCTGGAGAGGACAACGCATCATGTTGGATGGGACCACTACCGCCTTCGTGTTTCCCGGACAAGGCTCGCAGCAGGTAGGGATGGGCGCCGATCTGGTTGAAGCGTTCCCCGCTGCGCGCAGCACATTTGAAGAAGCGGATGATATTCTGGGTTTTGCCCTCTCAACCTTGTGCTTCGAGGGGCCGGATGCCGACCTCAACGACACCGTCAACACTCAGCCGGCACTCTATGTCATGGGAATCGCAATCGCGCGCGTCCTGTCCGACGAACTCGGCAGCTTTCGACCGGCACTGATGGCCGGTCACAGCCTGGGAGAGCTAACCGCGTTGTGCGCCGCCGGCGCGATGGAGTTCGCGCCGGGCCTGCGCCTGGTGCGCGAGCGCGGGCGCCTGATGAAAGAAGCCGGGACCCGCAGCCCTGGCGCGATGGCCGCGGTCCTGGGCCTGGATGTGAACACCGTTCAGGCTCTATGCGATGAGGTCAGCGCGACCACCGGGCGCACGCTGGTGATCGCCAACGACAACTGCGACGGGCAGCTTGTCATTTCCGGTGACCACGTCGCCGTCGAAGCCGCTCTGCCCCTGGCGCTGGAGCGCGGCGCCAAGCGGGCGCTCCCGCTGGCCGTCAGCGTTGCGTCGCATTCTCCGTTGATGCGCTCGATCACCGATGATTTCCGCGCGGCACTGGACGCAACCGAATTCGCGCCGCCCGCTGT